>JALWDV010000627.1 GCA_027036755.1 Anaerolineae bacterium | reverse complement strand
TTTTTACCACTAAGGCACAAAGTCACAAAGACACGAAGAAAATTTTTTATTTTTCCCTTTGTGCCTTAGTGTCCTTAGTGTCCTTAGTGGTTTTTGCCTTGCTATGAGAGGGTACGTGTATAGTTACGAAAAAAATCCTTTTTCAATGTAACTACTAAGGTCGTCACCTGAAAATCACTAAGAACACTAAGTGAACGTCCAGAAATAACTTCCCTTTTTCGTTGCGCCACTGGCCAAGTAATGAACATTGACAAAATAATCCGGTTATAGGCCCGGGGCGCTTCGCGCCCGCCGCCAACGCCGGGGGATGAAGTCCCCCGGCTAGAAACAGCGCCCCTGCGGGGCTTAGCCGGATTTATCCGGCGCTGTTTTGTAGCCCGGCGACTTCATCGCCGGGCGGACGTGGCAAACGCCATTATTACCGATTTAATTTGTGAACATCCATCAGTCGGTGAGCGCAAAAAGGGATCTAATTTTTAGACGGTTACTTAGTGCTCTTTGTGGTTTGTTAACCGGGGTGCGTTAGCAGTTACCATCTATCTCCGATACTTCATTCACCACAGCAGGAGGACGACGATGTCTGACTTTGATTTTGGCGGGGAGTTCGTCTGGCTCCCCACGCCCGACTATGTGAATGGCAGCCATGTCCAGCGCTTCATGCAGGCCCACGGTTTCGAAGACTGGGACGCGCTGCATGAGGCCGCCATCGAGGATGTGGGCTGGTTCTGGGATGCGATGCTCAAATATCTGGACATCGGCTTTTATAGGCCCTACGACCAGATGGTGGATCTCTCCCGGGGCAAACCCTGGGCCCGTTGGGCCATCGGCGGCCAGATGAACATCGTCCACAACTGCCTGGATAAATGGATGGGGACGGAAATCGAAGACAAGACCGCTTTGCGATGGGAGGGCGAAGAGGGCGTCGTGCGCACCTTCACCTATCGCCAGCTTTACGAAGAAGTCAATCGCACGGCTAACGCGCTGCGCAGCCTGGGCCTGGGCAAAGGGGACGCCATCGGTCTTTACATGCCCATGTCTCCCGAGATCGCCATCGCCCTGCTGGCCATCGCCAAGATCGGCGGGGTGATCCTGCCCCTGTTCTCGGGCTATGGCGCAGGGGCCGTGGCCACCCGTCTGGCCGACGCCGAGGCCAAGGCGGTTTTCGTCTCCGATGGCGCGTATCGCCGCGGACGCACCATCAACATGAAACAGGTGGCGGATGAAGCCCTGAAGCAGGTTCCCAGCGTGCAGCACGTCATTGTGCACCGACGCGTGGGCGCAGAAATCCCCTGGACCGAGGGGCGGGATCATTGGTGGCATGATCTTATTCCCGGCCAGCCCGCGGAGGCCCCCACCGAGATCACAGAGGCCGAGGATTTGATTATGATCATCTACACCTCGGGCACCACCGGGCGGCCCAAGGGCGCGGTGCACACGCACATCGGCTTCCCCATCAAGGCCGCCACCGATATGGCCATGGGCCTGGACTTGCGCCGGGAGGACACGCTTTACTGGATGACCGACATGGGCTGGATGATGGGGCCGTGGGAGGTGTTCGGCGCGCTGATTTTGGGAGCGACCATGGTCTTTTACGACGGCGCGCCCGACTTCCCCGATGTGGATCGGCTGTGGAAGCTGGTGGCGGATCACGGCGTCACGCATCTGGGCGTGTCGCCCACCCTCATCCGGGCGCTGATGGCCCACGGCGAGGAGCCGGTCAAGCGCTACGATCTGAGCAAGCTGCGGGCCTTTGGCTCCACCGGCGAACCCTGGAATCCCGATCCCTGGATGTGGCTGTTCCAGGTGGTGGGCGAAGGCAAGCGGCCCATCATCAACTATTCGGGCGGCACCGAGATCTCGGGCGGCATCGTCATGGGCAACGTGGTCAAGCCCCTGAAGCCCGCGGCCTTCTCGGGCCCCAACGTGGATATGGCCGCGGATGTGGTGGATGAGGATGGCAATCCGGTGCGGGGACAGGTGGGCGAACTGGTCATCCGCCAGCCCTGGATCGGCATGACCCGGGGCTTCTGGAAAGACCCCGACCGCTATATCGAGACCTATTGGAGCCGCTTCCCCGACACCTGGGTGCACGGCGATTTTGCGGCCATCGATAACGACGGCCAGTGGTACATCTTGGGCCGCTCGGATGACACCATCAAGGTGGCGGGCAAGCGCCTGGGCCCGGCCGAGGTCGAGAGCATTCTGGTCAAACATCCGGCGGTGCTGGAAGCGGGCGCCATCGGCGTCCCCCACGCCATCAAGGGCTCGGCCCTGGTGCTGGCGGTGGTGCTTTCGCCCGGCCACGAACCCTCGGATGCGCTGGCCGCCGAGCTCAAAGCCCTGGTCGTGGCGGGGATGGGCAAAGCCCTCAAGCCCCAGGACATCTTCTTTGCGCCCGACCTGCCCAAAACCCGCAACGCCAAGGTCATGCGCCGGGTGCTGCGGGCCGCGTATCTCGATCAACCTGCGGGCGACCTCAGCGCCCTGGTCAATCCCGACGTGGTGGAGGAAATTCGCCGCATCGGCAAGGAAAGCCGCCAGAATCAGGCGTAGCGCCGCCTCTTTCCCGCTGCATTCATCCCTTCCGCTTTGGGTGAACAGGGGAGGGGATGAATGCGGACTTCGTTACAGGATAGCATTATGACAGAATCCAGACCCAAAGCGTCGCGAAACGCTATCATACTTCTGCTGCTGTTGGCGCTGGCGGCTGGTCTGCGGTTTTATCATCTTGGGTTCAAAAGTCTGTGGGGCGATGAGATATGGACGGCGAGCTGGTCGCGGCCGGGGTTGGCGGCAATCGCACACACATTGACCCGCCCGCCCGATATGCCCATCATTTACATGTTGGTGCATCTCTCCACCCGCATCGGCGGCGAGACCGAATTCTGGGTGCGGTTTCCCTCAGCCCTTTTCGGCGTCGTGGCGGTGTATTATCTCTATAAACTGGCCAACCTCTGGCTAGAAAGCCGGGTGGCGATGATCGCGGCGTTTCTGTTGGCCATTTCTCCTTTGCTCATCTGGTATGCTCAGGACGCCCGCTACTACGCCCTGCTGTCGGCGCTGACTGTGGGGACAGTGTATTATTTTTATCGGGCCCTGGCCGCCCCCAAAGTTTCTTTTCGCTATGGCGCGATCTTCATTCTTTTCTCGGTTCTCTCCATTTATACGCATCTGTTTTCGGGATGGTATTTGCTGGCTCTGGGCATGTTCGCCTTGATCCTTCTCGCAAGACGGTGGCGTGAGCGGAACCAGGCAAGCGATTCGTGGCGAGATACGGTGTTTCTGCTGCTGGTGAGCGGCGGCGTTATCCTGCTATTGTCATTGCCAGTGGTGCGCCTGACTTTCTCTGTGCTGCACAGCGGGGTGGGGCCAACCGGCGAGGCGCTGGCCCGATTTAGCCTCAGACCGGCTCGCCCCTTTTTCTTTACCGCCGAATTTCTGCAGCAGATCATCAATTTATTCTCGGGCGGAAATGTGTTGCAGTGGATCTTGCCGCCGCTTTTCCTCGCGGGATGGGTGCGATTGTACAAGGCGAAGAAGGATGCGGTGTGGCTTTTGGCGCTGCTGATTGCGGTTCCCATCGTCACCAGCCTGTTTATCGATTTTCTCCACAATGTGACGGTGAAATACTTTGTGTATCTGCTCCCGTTCTTCCTCCTCCTGGCGGCGGCGGGGCTGGATGCAGCAGCGGCGTGGCTCACTTCTCTCGTTTCAGGGAAGATCGACAAGAGGACGGGCGTTTGGGGGCGTCTGGATGTGCTGATTCTGGCGATCTCATTGTTGCTCTTGAGCTGGCTGCACGTCGCGCCGTTGCAGATGCTGTATCGGCAGGTCAAGCAGAATGATTGGCGGGCCGTCGCTCGCTTTGTCGAATCTCAGGCGAAGTCTGGGGATGTCGTTTTGACGGAAAGGTGGGGCAAGGCGGCCACCGAGTACTATCTTCCGCAGCACGAAGACGCTGAGTTGATTCCCCTGCGAGGGCAGGATTGGCGGCAATTGGCGGATGCGGCCAGCGGCGCTGTCTGGGCTATCGGATTGAAGGGACAGGGGGAACGAGAGATGGCGGCTGGATATCCTCCTGTCGATCTCTCGCCCTGGCGCGACCCATCGATTATCTATCAAATGCCGAACGACGCGGTGATCTTTTTCCCGGTAACTGAGGTCGAAGCCACCATCTACAAGCTGAAAGAAAGGATTGTTCCCTCGCGGGTGGATTTCTCCGTCGTCAAGGATGCCGGATGGACCAAGGAAAGCTACACGGAAATCCCGCCCCAACAGCAGAAACGCGTCCTGCTCTCGCTGCCCGCACAGCAAGAGCGGCTGCTCAGGCTCAATTATCTGGATCAGAGTGGCCGGGATATCGAGATGCTTGTCGATGAGCAAATCATTGGAAGGATAACCGGAGGCGTCAACGGCAAGGGGTGGCAGACGGCCATCTGGCCATTGCCCGCCAATGCGCCCGAGACCATCACCGTCACGTTGCGCGCCGTGGGCGAGGGCAATGCAGTGGTGAACTGGATCGATCTGACCGCAAAGGCGCAGAAGGAGCAGGCGGCCCAAACGCCAAAAGGCGAGAAGCCCAACGCGTCATCTCCGCCTCACAGCGTGTGGATCGTGGGGGACAGTCTGACGCGGGGGTTGTTCGCGTCGGCGGAATCAGCGACGTATCGTAACCGGCTATTCGCCAGCCTGCAAGCCTACTATCCTGGTCAAATTCACGCCACTTTCTGGGAGGGCGTGTGTACGCTGGCGGGCCTGGAGCAGCAATGGGGCGATTGGATCGGCAGGCCCGACATCATGTTCATCGAGCTGGGCATCAATGATCTGGGCGGCAACAGACACTGTCCGCGCATCCCCGATGAGGCGTGGCGGGCCCGCTATGGCGCTATGCTGGATCGCATCTTGCAGGAGGCTCCGGGCGTGCGTCTGGTTGTGGGCACGGTTCCCTGGAGCGGATGGTCCCCGGAAAGCGCCGAATATGAGAAAGCTGAGCAGTTCAACGCCTGGATCCGGGAGGAGGCGGATAAACGCGGTTTGCCCGTGGCTGATCTCTGGTCGGCCACCGTGGGGCGTCGCGATGGCCTTTCGACTCCGGAGCAGCCCAGCGTCTTTCCTCCTTACTTCCATGGCGATAATTTCCATCCGAACGATCTGGGGCATCGGCGCATCGCCGACGCTTTTTTCGACGCCTATCGCAAGGCGTGGCCCCAGCCGGAGGCCCAACAGAAATCATCTGACTGACAACTTTCAACCCATCGTCCCCATCCATCCCGCTCACAGGAGGAATGCAATGGATTTCACCCTCGATAGTGAACATCGAATGCTGCAAGAAATGATTCGCGATTTCGTGGAGAAGGAGGTGAAGCCACGAGCCGCGGAAGTGGATCGAGAGCATAAATTCCCTCGGGAAGCCATCGAGCAGATGGGCCCGCTGGGGCTGTTGGGGCTGAATGTGCCCGAGGAATGGGGTGGCGCGGGCTCCGATTATCTGGCCGCGGCCATTCTCTATGAAGAGCTGGGCCGGGGCTGCGGCTCCACCGCACTTACTGTAGAAGCTCATCTCAGCCTGGGCTGCGCACCTTTTGTCTATTTCGGCAGCGACATGCTCAAGGAGAAATTTCTCACGCGTCTGGCCGCGGGCGAAATTCTGGGCGCACTGGCCCTGACCGAGCCGGGCGCGGGCTCCGACCTGAAGGGCGGGGTGCGCACCAAGGCCGAGAAGGTGGGGGATGAGTGGGTGCTCAATGGCTCCAAGATGTGGACCACCAACGCGTCGGTGGCGGGCGTCATCACTTTCCTGGTGCGCACCGATCCCGCGGGCGGTTCTCGCTCCCTGAGCATGATCGCAGTTCCCACCGACGCGCCCGGCCTCATCATCCATCCCGCCGAGCGCAAGATGGGCCTGAATGGCTGCAAGACCCACGCCGTCACCCTGGAGGATGTGCGCGTGCCCCTGGATTATCTGGTGGGCGAAGAAGGCCGCGGTCTGCATCAGGCCCTGGCCATCCTGGATGGCGGGCGCGTGGGTATTGGCGCGCTGAGCGTGGGCCTGGCCCAGGCCGCGTTTGAAGAGGCCGTGAAATACGCCAAAGAACGCGAAGCGTTCGGCGGCCCCATCGCCAACCTGCAGGCCATCCAGTTCAAGCTGGCCGATATGTCCACCATGATCGATGTGGCCCGCTGGGCTATCTACCGGGCCGCATGGCTGAAAGATCAGGGGTTGCCCTTCGCCCGGGAGGCGGCCCAGGCCAAGCTCTTCGCCACCGAGATGGCGGATAAAGTCTGCTGGGAGGCCATCCAGATTCACGGCGGTTACGGTTACAGCGCCGAATTCCCGGTGGAGCGCATCTATCGCGACAATCGGCTCATGCTCATCGGCGAAGGAACCAGCGAGATCAACCGCCTGGTCATCGCCCGGCATGTGTTGAAATCATAGGATGAGACAACGACAACTATTTTCGGCATGGTTCATTCTCATTCAAAACCATCTTTACAATTTCTCCGTCAAACGTCATCCGTCATACGTCAAAAAGAGCCTGTTTCGCCACGTATTGACGTTTGACGCTTTACGTTTGACGTGCTTTGCCAGGCGTTGCCCCTATTGAAATTGTAAAGCTGAAGGAAGGACGAACTGAACCATGCCATTTTTTCTTCATGTCTTCGTTCCTTCGAGTCTTCGTGGCAAGGCGTTTTCCAGGCCGAATCAGGCTGCCTGAGCAGTCGCCATGAGCGATAGCTCACCACATAACAAACGAAAATGGAACGCAGAAACATCTGATGCCCACAGATTCTCGCAGATTATCCTGATTTTATCTGTTTTATCTGCGTAGATCGGCTTTTTCTGCGTCACCTGCGTTCTATTTACGGAACAGTCCGACGGCGGGCGCACCCGCACCGATACGGATGAAAATCCCTTGTTACGTCATTCCGACGACCGCAGGGAGGAGGAATCTCCTCGTTAGCATGGGGATTTCTCGGTCGCTGCGCTCCCTCGAAATGACGTAGGAGAGACGTAATGCGTGATACGTGATGCGTGACGACCTCACGCATTACGCATTACGAATCACGCCCGTTGCAGATTCGCCAAACGTGGGATTTGCCAATCTTTCTGCAACCAGCGATCATTCTATCATTCTATTTTCAAAGCAGTTACTCCGTGACGCCCCCATTCACTCAGGAAAACCATTATGAAATCCGACATTCCGCAATTGATGTTCGACCGCGATCTGGAAGCCATCGTGGTCTATGGCAGCACCGACGCCAGCAGCGATCTGGCCTATCTCACCGGCGGCGCGCATCTCGAAGGAGCGTTGTTTTTGCAGACGCGGGGGGGCGACGTCGTGCTCTTCTCTTCGGCGCTGGAGCGGGAAAACGCCCAGGCCACGGGCTACCCCGTCCGGCTGTGGAGCGATTTTCCACTCAGCCGTTATCTCAAAGAGACGGGGAACGATCCATTGGCGGCCCGGGTGGCCTTGTGGCGGGATATCTTCGCCGCGTATGGCGTACGCGGCCGGGTGGGATTTTATGGCATGAGCGACATGGGCTTTGCCTGGCGTTTTCTCTCTGCGCTGGATGAAGCGCTGCCCGACATCCAGGTGACGGGCGAAATCCCGCCCAACCTCTTTGGCTCCGCCCGAGAGACCAAAGACGCCCGGGAGATCGAGATGTTGCGGGCCGCGGGCAAAGCCACCACCGCGGTCATCGCCAACACATTCGATTTTCTCATCAGCCACCGCGCCCGCCATGATACGCTGATCAAGGAGGATGGCAGCCCTCTGACCATCGGCGACGTCAAGGCCTTCATCCGCCTGGAACTGGCCCGGCGCAACCTGGACGAGGTGCACGAGAACATCTTCAGCCAGGGCCGCGATGCGGGCGTGCCTCACAACGCGGGGGATTATGAGGCGCCCTTGCAACTGGGCCAGACCATCATCTTCGATATCTTCCCGCGAGATCGGGCCACGGGCTACTTCCACGACATCACTCGCACCTTCTTCCTGGGCTACGCTCCCGATGAACTGGCCGAAAAATGGCTGGATGTCAAGCGCGTCTTCGACGAAGTCATGGCCGAGATCCGCGTGGGCGAACCTGGCGGCAAATATCAGAAGATGACTTGCGATCTGTTCGAGATGATGAATTACCCCACCATCTGCTCCGATCCGCAAACCACGGTGGGCTACATCCACAGCCTGGGACACGGCGTGGGCTTGGATATCCACGAAAACCCGCGGTTGAGCACCTTTGGGCGGCAGACGCCGCTGAAGCCCGGGCATGTGGTCTCGGTGGAGCCGGGCCTGTATTATCCCGATGACGGCTGGGGCGTCCGCATCGAAGACACCATCGCTTTCGATGAAAAGGGCGAGATCATCAACCTTTCCGATTTTCCCTACGAGATGGTGATCCCGGTGCGCTGAGCCCCTTTTCAGCAATTCCAAATTTAGAATCCGCAAGCGGAAAGGAGGCGCTTTCACCCCTCCCGGCCTCCTTTTGCC
>JALWDV010000626.1 GCA_027036755.1 Anaerolineae bacterium | reverse complement strand
GGCGGGGTGGGGGCCAAAAGGAGGCCGGGAGGGGTGAAAGCGCCTCCTTTCCGCTTGCGGATTCTAAATTTGAAATTGCTGAATGACGTAATGTGACATTGTCAAGGTGGTTACGAAGTGATTGTCTATTCGTCAAAATAGTAGGGCGACGCATTGCCGTATCGCCCGTCAGCCCGACCACGTTGCATATCGCTAATTGGAGCCATAATCATGTTTCGGCACGCCTTGATCGCCCTTTCACACAGCACCAAGATGCAGCGGCTTACCAGTGATTTTTCGCCGGCCCGACGCGTTGCGAGACGGTTTGTGGCCGGAGAGAAGCGGGAAGACGCTTTGGCCGTCATCAGGCAGTTGAACGACATGGGGGCCTTCGTGACGCTGGATTATCTGGGGAAGCACGTCAGCGACAAGAAGTTGGCTCGGGCCAGCGCCGAAGAATACAAAACCGTTTTGAGCGAGATCGCCGGGAATGATTTGAAAAGCGGCGTTTCTCTGAAATTATCGGCCATGGGCCTGCACATCGATGTCGAATTCTGCTATGAGAACGTGCGAGAGATCGTTGCGCTGGCCAGCGAGAAAAAACGATTTGTCCGCATCGACATGGAAGAATCGGCGCTGGTGGATATCACCCTGGAGCTGTATCGGCGGCTGCGCAAAGATTTCGACAATGTTGGGGTGGTGCTGCAGGCTTATCTGCACCGCACCCGCGACGATCTTCAGGGCCTGATTGATGACGGCATCGCCGATGTTCGTCTGGTGAAAGGGGCTTATGACGAGCCGCCCGAAATCGCCTGGCAAGATCGCAAGAAGATACAGAAGGAGATCATAACGCTCGCGGAGATGATGTTTGCGCCCGAGGCCCGGGCCCGGAGCGCACGCATGGCGCTGGGCTCCCATGATGATGTGGTTTACAATGAAGTCATCAGATTCGCCAGCAAAAACGACATCGATCCGCAAAGTTGGGAGATCCAATTCCTGTACGGCATTCGGCGCGATGAGCTCAGGCGGCTGGTGTCCCAGGGCATGAGGATGCGCGTTTACGTTCCCTACGGCGAATCCTGGTATCCGTATTTCATGCGCCGTTTGGCCGAACGTCCCGCGAATCTCATGTTCTTCCTGCGCGCTGCGGCGGGAAAATAGTCCACCAATAGTCCCCGGAGCGAAACATGGATGACTGCTCCCTTGGCGTTTCATACTAATCCGATCACTATGAACTCACGTCTTTCGATTACTATCAGCCTGCTTGTGGGCGCGCTGGCGCTGGCGGGCCTGGGCGCGCTGGTTTATTCAGCGCCGCCTTCCAACGCTCTGACAGCGCTGGCGCTGCTATTGGTGTTGCTGGCTGTAACGGGCCTGACCGCGCCTTTCTGGCGTCTGCTTTTACGGAGAATCCTTTCCAAAAGGACTGACAGGGAGATAACGGGCATGGGGCTGCGATTTGGCCTTTGGAGCGGCGTGTTTGCAACGGGCGTGATCTTGCTGCAAGTGCTTGGATTCATGAATCAGGTGTTGATCCTGGCGCTTCTGGCCTTGCTGATCATGATCGAGATGCTTTTTCAACAAAACGCCGATGCAAAACGCCCTTCGCGCAAGACGCGGCGGTAGTTCGACAATGTCAAATTCCCTCCAAATACATCCAGCAATTTCAAATTTTGCTGGTGATAAGCCCCCCTCCCGGCCTCCCCCCGCTTCGGCTGACGCCTTGTAGGGGGAGGAGTCCGCTGGATTGCAAATTTGTAGGGCAGATGGTCGTCTCCCTCCCCCGAACACGAGCGCAGCGAGTATCGGGGGAGGGTCGGAGTGGGGCAAAAAGGAGGCCGGGAGGGGTGAAAGCGCCTCCTTTTCGCTTGCGGATTCTAAATTTGAAATTGCTGAATGACGTAATGTGACATTGTCAAGCTAATTACACGCTGTTAAGCACTTTGGCCGCGCCAACATCGAGCCTTCATATCATTTGCCAGCGGGATTCGCTGCTAACAACGCGGATGCGACAGATTTCCGCGGATTTTTTGAATTGAAAAAGGGGCATGGTTCAGATCGTCCTTCCTGCAGCTTTACAGTTTCAATAGGGGCAACGCCTGACAACGCACGTCAAACGTAAAGCGTCAAACGTCAAAGCGTGGCGAAGAGGCTCTTTTTACCGTTTTACGCATGACGTTTGACGGAGAAATTGTAAAGATGGTTTTGAATGAGAATGAACCATGCCGATTATTTTAACTTTCCAACTCATTTGGGACGCATCCAAAGGATTTTTTCTGCGAAAATCTGCGATGATCTGATTTTTTAGCGTCATTCGCGACGAATCGAAAGGCGAATGAGAGGGAAACGATTAGAGTTTGGAAGAAGCTCATAACCGTCTGGCAGCGGGCGCGCCCGCACCGATACGGATGAAAATCTTTACTCCTTCCGCGTTTATCTGCGTTCATCTGCGTTCGTCCGCGTCCTATCTTCGAATGTTCGCCCATCGGACAAACTGATACAGTATCCCTTTGCGGTTGCAACTTGTTCATTTATGAAAAGTTATGCTAGAATGGCGGTCGAGCCACCCCATTTCCAAACAGCGCCCTCTCGCGGAGGATGTATTCATGCAGGATCAAATAAATCGATTTCTAGAGTATCTGGAGGCCGAAAAAGGCTACTCCAACAATACTCTTGCCGCTTATCAAAACGATCTCAATCAGTTTCTCATTTTTCTGCAACAGTTGCCGCCCGATGAACGGCCGCGCGGGTGGGGGAATGTGACGCGTAGCCACATCGTTTCCTACATCCTGGAAATGAAGGAGCGGGAGTACGCCTCAAGCACCGTCGCCCGCAAGGTCGCAGCGGTCAAATCATTTTTCAAATTCCTCGAAAACACGGGACACATCAAATCCAGCCCCGCCAAGGATATGGAAACGCCCCGGGCCGAAAAACATCTCCCCGCCACCATCTCGGCAGAGGAGGTGGATCGGCTGCTGGCCGCGCCCTCTGGCAAATCCTCCGCCGCCTTGCGCGATCGGGCCATGCTGGAATTGCTGTACGCCACGGGCCTCCGGGTCAGCGAGCTTGTGGCCCTCAACGTCGATGACGTGAATCTGGAGGATGGCGTCGTGCGCTGTGTGGGCAAGGGCAACAAAGAGCGCGTCTTGCCCATCTACGACCGGGCGCGCGAAGCGCTGGCCGCCTATATAAACGAAGGCCGGCCCAAACTGCTGGGGGGGAATAACGACGAGCCCGCGCTTTTTCTCAATCGCCGCGGCACCCGCCTCACCCGGCAGGGATTATGGCTGATCATCAAGCGTTATGTGCAGGAAGTGGGCATCAAAGAGAACGTAACGCCTCACACTCTGCGCCACTCCTTCGCCACGCACATGCTGCGGGGCGGCGCGGATTTGCGGGCGGTGCAACAGATGTTGGGGCACGCCAATATCTCCACGACCCAAATCTACACACAGGTGACGCCCGACCACATGCGCGAGGTGTATGACGAGACGCACCCCCGCGCCTGACATCGATTTCTTTCGCATTTCGAGCCAGCATACAGGGAACCTTTCTCCGCTGAGTTCGTTATCGAGACATAAAACGACATTCACTCGCCAACATCGACCACTTTATGAAAACAAAACAATTTTCTCGCCAGGATTTTCAAGCCGCCGCTGACTACATCGTCCAACGCACCCGCCATCGTCCCCGCATAGGCCTGGTGCTGGGCTCCGGCTTTGGAGAGTTCGCCGACGCCATCGAAGACGCTGACATCATCCCCTACGCCGACATTCCCCATTTTCCTCGATCCACCGTCGAAGGCCACAAAGGGCGTCTGGTGGTGGGCCGGATGGAAGGCCAGACCATCATGGTGATGCAAGGCCGCGTGCATTTTTACGAGGGCTTCACCATGGAGGAAGTCACCTTCCCCGTGCGGGTGATGCGGGCCTTTGGCGTGAAGGTGCTGATCCTGACCAACGCCGCAGGCGGCCTCAATCCTGAGTTCAAGACCGGGGACATCATGCTCATCGAGGATCAGATCAACCTCCTGGGGATGGTGGGAAACAATCCCCTGATGGGCCCCAATGACCCTGAACTGGGCCCGCGCTTCCCCGATATGTCCACCCTCTATGACCGACGGCTGCGCGAATTGGCCATCGACGTCGCCGAGAAAATGGGAATCACGCTGCGCCGCGGCGTCTATGCAGGTCTTTCCGGCCCTGCATTCGAAACCCCGGCCGAGGTGCGGATGTTGCGCATCATCGGCGCGGACGCCACCGGCATGTCCACCACCAACGAATCTCTGGTCGCCCGCCACGGCGGCATGCGCGTTCTGGGCTTCTCGGGCATCACCAACGAGGCCATCGACGCCATCGACACGCCCCGCGTCACCAGTCACGAAGAAGTGCTGGAGGCTGGGCTGGTGCTGGTTCCTCGCATGATCGGCTTATTGCGCGGCATTCTGCGGCGATGGGATGAAGTCGCCTGAGTTTGGCTCTCATTTGGGATGACGCACCCTTATGACAGTTTTTTTGCAGTTCCTGGCCGATAACGCCCGATTCATCTATGGCGCCATCGCCATAGCCGGCCTTTATTTCCTCTACCGGGCCTTCAAGCTGCGGCGCGAGCGGCGTTCCGCCATCTTTCCCCTGGAACGGGAAGTGGCCATGGCCCGGCTCTACCGTCTTTTTGGCGTGGCCATCACCCTTTTGCTGATTTTGGGGGCGACCTGGGCCGCCGCCAACCTTCTCTTGCCGGAGATCGAAACCACATTGCCACAGGGCACGGCCACGCCCGACATCCTGGTGCTCATCGACACGCCCACGCCCACACCACCGCCGCCAACGGCCACGCCCACGGTGACGCCAACGTTAAAGCCGCGCCCCACGCGCAAGCCGCCCCCGCGTCCGAAGGCCACGCCAAAACCAAAAATCGCACCGCCCGTCTGCCCCACGGCAGGCGTGATCATCAGCTCCCCCGGAGTGGGACAAGTCTTGACCGGGCCCACCACCGTCACTGGCGTCGCCAACATTCCCAACTTCCAGTTCTACAAGCTGGAATGGAGCAGCGCCGGCGCCCCCGACCAATGGCACTGGTTTGCGGGCGGCGAGTCACCTGTAGCCAATGGCGCGTTGGGCTCCTTCGATCCGGCAACGGTCCCGCCCGGACAATACAACATCCGGTTGGTGGTCGTCGATAACACCGGCAACTTCCCGCCGCCATGCGTTGTTCAGGTCACCGTTCCTGGATCATGATCTCGCGTTTCGTTCGCTGGTTTGCATTGTTGGGGGCGCTGTTTTTATTACCCGGGATAGCATTTTCTCAGGATTCCGGCGCGTGGCAGGCTTCTGGCGGCCCGGTTGCCTTCGTCACGCATCTGGCCGCCGATCCTGCATCGCCCGACTTCCTGTTCGCATTCGTCAGCAACGGCGTCATGCGCAACCCCGATCAGACCCAAACGACGCAGGGACAGCCTTCAGATAGCTGGGCCCCCTACTTCAGCGTCGACGGCGGCGAACACTGGCAACCCGCCTCCAACGATCTGGCCGGACTAAAACCGACTGTGACCAGGATTTTTTCCGATAGCGGCGATTCGGTGATCTGGGTGGGGACGGAGAGCAACGGATTGTGGCGCAGCGATAACGGCGGGCGCACCTGGCGTCCCGCGCTCATCCCCAATTTTGTCAACCAACAGGTCATTGGCCTCACCCAAGACGCCCGCGGCCGCCTGCATTTGCTGGCCCGAGACGCCACCCGCCACCCCGCCACCCATCTTTACACCAGCGAAGATAGCGGTTACAACTGGAATCATCGGCAAATACAGACTTACTCGGATGATCTCTCGGCGCGCATCACCGACATCCTGGCCGATCCCTTCGACGGCAATCGTCTGTATGCGACCACCTTTGGCGGTTTGTTGATCACCAACGACGCCGGATTCAGTTGGCGTCGGGCCAAACTGCCCCTGCCAAAGGATGCCGCGCCGGTGGGAGAAGTCGTCATCGCCGCAGATCCCACCCAGCGCGGACGCTTGTATCTGGTGCGCCGGGTGCGGCTGGCGGATGACCATCATCAACTGCTCAGCTTCATCTCGCTGGATAGCGGCCAGACATGGCAACGTCAGCCCGCTGCATTCACCCGGCTTCCCGGCTCCAACCCCCAGGCCGAACCGATCCCCCTGCACCTCGCCGTAGATCCGCTGGTGCGGCGGAGGCTCTTGCTCCTCACCGACAGCGGCTTGTGGCTCTCGCCCGATGGGGGGATAACCTGGCGCTCGGCCGCAGCGGCCCTCTCGGGCGTCTCGACGCGGGATATCCTCTTCCATCCGCGGCGCAAAGGCCGCTGGATCGTCGCCGGAGCGGGCGGCGTCTGGCGCACGTCATCTTCGGGCAGCGATTGGGACGCCATCATCCAGGGGCTTCCGGCGGCCAGTCACATCAGCCAGATGGTAGCGTCTACTGACGAAGCCACCATCATGGCGTTGAATGGCGGCTTCTTGCCCGAAGACAACATGATCCAACCCCTGTGGCGCAGTGAGGATGGCGGCGTCACCTGGATGCCCGCCCGTCGCGGCCTCGAAGGCGCACACCTGCGCCAGCTCCTCGCGTATCCGGGCGATCCCCGGGTGTTCTTCGCCCTCACCGATAAAGGCTTCGCCCGCACCGACAACGACGGCTACTCCTGGCTGCAACGCTCCCTTGATCACTATCCCCTGGGCCTGGCCGCCGATCCCGCCGGCCCGAACATCTATCTCGCCACAGCCAAAGGATTGCAGCGCTCCACCGACAAAGGCGATTCCTGGACGCCCGTTTTCGAGAAAAGCGGCGTCATTGCCGTCACCGTCGATGCTGGCGGCGACGTCTTCCTCGTCGCCTACGGCGAAAGCGGCGATTTGGTGATCTGGCGCTCCAGCGACGCGGGCGCCAGATGGCGTCAAACCGGCGTATCGCCCGTCAAAGGCGCTATATCGCTATCCGCACATCCGCATCAGGCCGGGCTTTTGACGCTCATCGCGCCCTGGGAAGGGATATTCGTCTCGGTGGATGGCGGCAAGACCTGGGAGCGTCGGGATGAGGGCATTCCCGCGCCCGTCCACTGGCGCGGCGGCTCGCCCGAAAAGGCGGTGGCTCCCAACATCCTGGCCCTCTTCATGGATGACCAGAGCGGCCTGTGGTGGGCCAGCCGCGATGGCGGCGGCGTCTATCGCAGCCTGAACAACGGCGCGTTGTGGGAAGACGTCACCGACGATCTGGGCGATACGCTCATCCTCTCCTTTACCCGCGGGCCTGCAGGCGTGATGGCCGGAACATCCAACGCCGGCGTCCTGGAGCGTCGCCAGCAGCCCGCGTCCACCGAGCCGCCCGAAGATGTGGATGTCCGCATCGAAATCCTCTGGCCCCACGATTTCGCTCCCATCACCAAAGCCCGGCAGGCCAATTTGGGCTTGCGCGTCTATCGGGATCACAGCCTGGAGCCGCCCCCTTGCGCCTGGTCGCCCAACGTCGATGTGTTCGCCGCCCAGGACGCCGAGCCCTTGCGGCGCATCGACCTGGCGAATCATCGCAATGTGGAAGGGCATCCCTTCCCCTTCTGGGTGATGAACGACCTGGATGTAACCTGGGCGAATGACCCCGGTCATCAGTTGATTTACATGGCCCGGGTGGCTCCCGGCCTGGCCCAGAGCCATGCTTCCATCTGGATTCATGCAGCGGACGCCCGCACCCTGCTGCCCGAACCGCCGCAGCCCACGGGCGTCGCGTCGGCAGGCGTCACCGAGGTGGACGGGCGCATCCTGGTGGTCTGGCCCCACGATGAGGCCGGGCGCTACGCCGCGCCCCAGGACGCCAACCTGGTCAACATCAGCGCCGCACTCTTTCAGCGAGACTCGCTGCAAACCCTTTCGGCGGACGATCTGCCCCCGCGCGTATGGCTCATCGGCGCATTGGACAACCAGATCGGAAGGCGGCTGGCGGTGGGAAAACCCCGCCAGGTTCAGGGCGACGGCTTTCGGTACACGATCTACGACTTCAACGACATCGACGTCTCACTGGCCCGAGACCCCGCGCATCACTGGAGCTTCTGGCTGGAAGCGCCGGGCGTTGATCTGACCAGCAACGTCTGGGTGCATGGCAGCGACGCCCGCACCATCGCCCCGCGCATGACCGAGCCCATTACAAGCTGCCAACCCTGACGCGGAGCGTCAGCAACTCCGAATTTAGAATCCACAAGAGGCAAGGGGGCGATTGCTCCCTCCCTGTCTCCCTTTGCCCCCCCCGATACTCGTTACACTCGTGTTCGGGGGAGGGAGACGTCCATCTCTCAAACAGATTGGCAAACCAGCAGCTCCTCCCCCTGCAAGGCGTCAGCCGAAGCGGGGGGCGGCCGGGAGGGGGGCTTGTCACCAGGCCCAATTTGAAATGGGTGCGTCCCATTTCGGTTGGAAGCGTTTGCCACGTCCGCCCGGCGATGAAGTCGCCGGGCTACAAAACAGCGCCGGATAAATCCGGCTAGCCCCGCAGGGGCGCTGTTTCTAGCC
>JALWDV010000625.1 GCA_027036755.1 Anaerolineae bacterium | reverse complement strand
GGCGGGCGAGCCCGCGCCGATACCGATGAAAGACGAGGACACGGATTGACACGGCCTTCGGTCACAGATTTTTTGAATTATCCGTGTTTTTCTGTGTTCATCCGTGTTCTATTTTCAAAGCAGGCTTTAGCCGCCCGAATCATCGTCAATAGCCAGACGAACGTTGCCGCCCGCCCGCTGCAAGCGTCGCCGGGCCTCGGCGGGCGAGCAGCCCAGCAGGACGCTGACGATGGCGACTTTCACATCGCCGCCGCTGGCCCGCAACGCCGCGGCCGCGGCATTTTCATCGATATCACAGGCCTGGGCCACGATGCGCCGCGCCCGCACCTGCAACTTGGCGTTGAGCTGCTGCACGTCCACCATCAAATTTCCATAAGTCTTCCCCAATCGCACCATCACCCCGGTGCTGAGCATGTTCAAAATCAATTTCTGCGCCGTGCCCGCCTTGAGCCGGGTGGAGCCGGTAATGACTTCCGGGCCCACCAGGGGAGCCAGGACATGATCGGCCATCTCGGCCATGGGCGCGGGCAAATTGCAGATGAGCGCCACCGTGAGCGCGCCGCGCCGCCGCGCCTCGGCCAGCGCGCCCATTACAAAAGGCGTGCGACCGCTGGCCGCGATGCCCACCACGCTATCCCGGGGCCCGATGGCCAGCTCCTGCATGGCCCGAGCGCCATCCTCGGGATTATCCTCCGCCTCCTCCACCGCCTCGGTCAGCGCCCGGCGGCCGCCAGCGATGACGCCCACCACCTGGTCGGGATCGGTGTTGAAGGTGGGCGGGCATTCGGACGCGTCCAGCACGCCTAATCGCCCCGATGTGCCCGCGCCCACATAGATGAGCCGACCACCCTCTTTCATGCGGGCGGCGATGGCGTCGATAGTGGCTGCGACGGCGGGCAGCGTGGGCCGCACCGCAGCCACAGCGCGTTTATCCTCGATGTGCATCAACCCCGCCAGCTCCAGCGTGGAGCGGGTGTCCAGATCGTTGGTGAGCAGATTTCGCTGTTCCGATGTCCACACATCCTCGCCCGCTTCCGGGATTTCCTGCACGGGCTCTCGCTTCCATCCCAGCATCTCCAGCGCCAGCAGTCCCGCCCCCCTAGCCGCGTCGTAGCGGGGAAGCCGCGGCCGCGCGCCGGGCAAGCGGGTGCGAATAGCCTGCACGACAATCGCCCGAAAAAAGGCGTGCTCCGTCAACAATCCACCCGCCAAGACCAGAGGAAAGGAGGGCTTTTCGTGCAGCCCCAGCCGCCGGGCCACCGCCTCGCCCCTCGCGGCCAGGGCCTCCGCCGCCGCCACCGCAATGTCTGTGGCGATGAGATCGCCAGCCTGGGCCGCGTCCAGCGCCAGCGGAGCCAACCCCGCGATCTCCGAAACCTTGCGTTCGGGCGCATAAAGCCAGTGAATCAGGTTTTGGGATGACGGCAGGCCCAGCGCATCCCGGATTCGTTCGGAAAGAAGCGTCGGCAGATCCCCGCCATCCTCGGCCCGGACGATGGCCCGCAACGCATTCATGGCGATGGCGTAGCCGCTGCCGTCGTCCAGCAGATGCCCCCATCCCCCCGCTCTGGCCGACGCGCCCGCGCCATCCTCGCCATAAGCGATCATGCCTGTGCCGGCAATGACCACCACGCCATAGCGAGCGCCCACGCCGCCCGCCAGGGCAGCCAGGGCGTCGGTCACCACCACGCCTGGCGTATCGGGCAGGAGCTCGGCCTGCAAGGCTCGCATCATCCGGGCTTCTTCGGGACGCCCCGCGCCCGCCAGCGCCCAGACCACCGCCGCCGCGCGGGCCAGATCGACCCCCGCCGCGCGGGCGGCTCCTTGCATCGAAGCAATCAGCGCATCCAGCGCTCCTTGTTTCCCCACCAGATGAAAATTGGAGGAGGAGTCGCCTCGCCAACGGCCCAGCTCCAGGCCCTTCTCGTCAAGAATCACGGCCTCGGTCTTGCTGCCGCCGCCATCGACGCCGATCACAAAATTTGTCATGCACAATCTCCAAAACAGGTTCGAACGCTGAGTTTTCGTTCTGGCTGACAGAAGCCATGCGCCTGGCCAAGACGCTATTTCCCGATGCCCGCTGTCAGACCTGCGATGATCTGTTTGGTGGCCAGCAGGAAGATGATAACAAGCGGCAGGGTCGTGATGATCAACCCTGCGAAAAGGGTGGACCAATCCGCCTGGAATTCGCCAAAGAAGCGGGTCATGCCCACGGGCAATGTCCATTTATCGGTGGAGCGCAGCAACACCAGGGGGAAGAAGAAATCATTCCACAGGGGGACGAACTGGAAGACGATGACGGTGGCCAGGGCGGGCCG
This sequence comes from Anaerolineae bacterium, assembly GCA_027036755.1. Taxonomy (GTDB): domain Bacteria; phylum Chloroflexota; class Anaerolineae; order J102; family J102; genus M2005. Next base: position 414 of record JALWDV010000625.1, on the reverse strand, counting down.
CACCAGAGGCAGCATAATCCGCCCGAAAATGGTGAATTCGCCCGCACCATCGATGCGCGCGGCTTCGCTCAGCTCCTGGGGCAGTTGCCTGAAAAAGGCCGATAGAATGAAAACCGAAAAGGGGATGCCGGTGGCCGCGTAAACCAGTATCAGGCCCAGTCGATTGTCGACGAGCCCCATATCGTTCAGCAAGAGGAACAGGGGCACAATGGCCAACCGGAAGGGCAACATGAGTCCGGCCAGGAAGTATGCCGTGAGAAAGCGGCTGCCTGTGAATTTGTAGCGCCCCAGCATGTAGCCCGCCAATGCAGCCACAGCCGTGGCTAAAATAACCGAGGCGACAGTGATCATCAGCGAATTGAAGAAGTAGACATTGAAGCTGGCTTCTTCCCACGCTTTCACAAAGCTGTCGAG
>JALWDV010000624.1 GCA_027036755.1 Anaerolineae bacterium | reverse complement strand
GGTCTTCCCTCCCGCTTGCGGGGGGGGGGAGCGAGGGGGCCTGCCGCGGCAGACGCCAAGCCCTCGAAAACAGGCTTACGGTAGCAGTTACAAGATTTATCCGTGTTTCCTCGTATCCGTGTCGAGTGAACAGGGCTTCGTCAGCAGTTCCAATCAAAGTCAAAAAGGCAATCCACCATGCTCAAACCACCCTTCAACGACATCAAAGCCTGGCTCATCGATATGGACGGCGTGCTGTATCACGGCAAGCGCCCGCTGCCCGCGGCCACCGAATTCATCACCACCCTGCAAGAGACCGGCACGCCCTTCCTCTTCCTCACCAACAACGCCACCCGCACGCCAGCCGAATACGTCCAGCGCCTGGCCGAGATGGACATCCACGTGACCGAGGACGCCATCTTCACCTCGGCCCTGGCCACCGCGCGTTATGTCGAGAAAAACCATCCCCCGCCCCGCCGGGTCATCGTCATCGGCGGCAACGGCATCCGCCGGGCCATGAAAGAGGCCGGGTACGAGCTGGTGGATCGGGCCGAGGACGTAACGTTGGTCATCTCCGCCATGGATGTTGACGCCGCCTACGCCAGCATGGCCGAGGCCACGCTGGCCATCCGCGCCGGCGCCACCTGGGTGCAGACCAACCCCGACCCCACCTTCCCCTCCGAGCGGGGCATCGTGCCCGGAGCGGGCGCGATCATGGCCTTTCTGGCAGCCGCCACCGAGCAAAAGCCCCTCATCATCGGCAAGCCGCAGCCCGGCATCTTCCGCCAGGCCCTCGATATCCTGGGCGCAGCGCCCGAGGAGACCGTCATGCTGGGCGACCGCCTGGAGACCGACATCCTGGGCGGGCATCGGGCCGGACTGAAGACCATCTGCGTGCTTACGGGCATCGCCAGCCGGGCCCAAGCCCAAGCCTACACCCCCCGCCCCGACTGGATCATCGACGACCTCACCGCTCTCCTTACTGATTGATTTTGCCTCACGCAAAGTCGCCAAGGCGCTAAGTTTTTCTTTGTCTCTTTTTTCCTTTGCGGCTCTGCGCCTTTGCGTGAGATCATTTCGTCTTCGTGCGAGAAAATTTTTATGGAAATCAAACCCATCCTGCAACAACTCACCCAGGCCCGGGGGCCGTCGGGCGGCGAAAGCGAAGCAGCGAAGCTGGTCGCCCGGCTGATGCAGCCCCTGTGCCAGGAAGTGAGCATCGACGCCGTGGGCAATGTAATCGGCCTCAAACCGGGCAGCGCCCCGGAGCCCCGGCCCAAAGTCATGCTCATGGCCCATCTCGATGAAATTCACCTGACGGTCAGCGCCATCGACGGCGCTTTTTTGCGCTTCGTCGAAAATGGCTACGACCCCAGAACCCTGGTGGGGGCGCAGGTGACGGTGCTGGGCCAGAAGCCCCTGCCCGGCGTCATCGGCGACCTGCCTCCGCACCTGATGACAGCCAAAGACCGCAAGCGCATGCCCGAGCTCGATGAGATGGTCATCGACCTGGGCCTGACCGCAGGCCAGGTGGCCGAACTGGTGCGGGTGGGCGATCAAGTCGTGCTGGAGGGCCCCTTCCAGGAGCTGTTGGGCGACCGCGTCGCCTCCAAAGCGCTGGATGACCGTCTGCTGGTGACCACCATGCTGGCCGCACTGGACGCCTTGCAGCGGGTGCAGCACCCCTGCGATGTCATCGCCGTGGCCAGCGTGCAGGAGGAGTTCAGCGGTCTGGGAGCCCGCACCGCCACCTGGGGCCAGCGCCCCGATCTGGCCATCGCCCTGGATGTGACCTTCGCCCGGCAGCCGGGCGCGCCCGAGGAAAACACCTTCCCCCTGGGCGGCGGGCCGGCCATCGCCATGGGCCCCAACCTGCATCCCCGCATCACCCAAACCCTGCTGGATCTGGCCGAAAAACTGGAGATACCCCACCAGGTGGATGTGCAGCCCAGCCGCACCTGGACCGACGCCTGGGGCATCCAGGTGACGGCCGGGGGCGCTCCCACGGGCCTGGTCAGCATCCCCATCCGCAACATGCACACCCCGGTGGAGGTCGCCGACCTGAAGGATGTGACCCGCACAGTGCGCTTGCTGACTGCCTTCCTGGCCCAGGCCGACGCCGCCTTCCTCGACGATTTGACCTACCGCCTGCCCGACTTTCAGGAGGTCGAAAAATGAGCATCCTCACCCTGGAGCTGCTGCGGCGGCTCAGCGAAACGCCGGGCGGGCCGGGCGACGAGGCCGCGGTGCGAGACATCATCGCCCGGGCCGTGCATCCCCGGGTGGATGAGCTGAGCATCGACAACATGGGCAATCTCATCGCCATCAAACGCGGCTCGGGCGCTTCATCCAGGCAGATCGTCCTGGCCGCGCACATGGACGAAGTCGCGTTTATGATCACCAAAATCGATGACGACGGGCTGCTGCACGTGGCCGCCAGCGGCGGCATCAATCGCCGCACGGTGCTGGGAAAACCGGTGCAGGTGGGGCCGGATCGCCTGCCCGGCGTCATCTCCCTGCGCCCGCCCCATCTCGTGGACGATCCCGAGGAATATCGCAGGCCCCCCAAACTGCGCGATCTGGTCATCGACATCGGCGCAAAGGATGGCGACGAGGCCAAGAGCAAGGTCAAACGGGGCCAGTACGCGGTCTTCCGCACCCCATTCCGATTTCTAGCCCCGGGCGAAGCGCCCGACCCGAACGCGCTCCTGCCCCGCGCGGGGCGCATCAGCGGCAAGGCCTTCGACGACCGCC
>JALWDV010000623.1 GCA_027036755.1 Anaerolineae bacterium | reverse complement strand
GGTGTCGGGCGTGAGCTGCACGGGGGTGGCGGTGGGCGGTTTGGGCGTAGGCGTGGCTGTGGGCGTGGGCGTGGTCTCGGGCGTGGGCGTATCCACCGGCGCGCTGTTGGCGACGACGACATTCTGCACGAAGTATTCGTCGTAATTGCCATCGCGGCGCACCACCCGCAGGCGGATGGAATAGGGGCCGTCGGGCACGGTGCGGGTGTCCCACACGCCCAGCACGCCGTTCTGCACGGGCGTTTCGCTGCCTGCGATGTTGAACCAGTTCTGCGTGCCCTGGGGCGCGGCCGCCAGTTCGTATTTCCAGAAATCGGAATGCACAGCCGTGCCCTTGATCTGCACGGAGCCGCGCAGCACTTCGGTTTCGGGCGGATAGATGATGCCCGACTGGGCGAATGTGCTCCTGACGCCGAAGATCAGAGCCGCGGCAAGGATTGAAAAGATAAGAAATCGCTGAAAGCGCATGACGTTTGCCTGTAAGGGGGTGCTGGAAGCAAGGATCGGGGTGCAACCATCAAGTTTAGCATAAAAGATCAAGCGCGAGCAAAGAAAATCGGGCGCAGACCATCACCGACCGGTGCGCCATTCCCGTTTTCTTCCTTTTTCCCCAGCCTCAAATCGGCTATCCCTCGGCCCGGGCGGTTGGCAACGTCACAAAATAGAAGCGCTGTTGGTAGCGATGGAGCAATCGCAACACAGGCGCGCCGAAAATCAAAATCAACCCGGCGTTGCCGACGCCGCGCCAGAAATCCCAAAAGAAGGACGTGATGAGATAGAAAAGCGCGTAGCTCCGGATAACGGCCAACGGCCCCTGCCCCGGCTGCCAATAGAGTTCCGCCTGCTCGGGACGGAAGACGAAGGGCCAGAACCAGAGGTTCATCACCAAACCATAGAAAATCCCCAGAAAAAGCCCTACGCCCGCCAGCGTGACGATCTCCCATTTGGTTCCGGGCCGGACATGCGGCGCAAGGCCCGCGAGCGCGCCCACCCAACCGCTGGCGAACATCTGATAAGGAAGCCAGGGGCCCACGCCCCCGGTCAGGAATGCAGACGCCAGCAGGGTGACGAGGCCCGCAAGAAAACCGAACTGCGCGCCAAATGCGTATCCCGCCATGATGGGCAGAAAGAAAACGCCCGAGAAGCCGCCCGGGCCCGGGATGAACCGCATGATGGCTCCCACCGACGCCAGCGCGCCCAGCACCGCCAGGGTCTTGGCGTTGATCTCGTTGCTCTGCAACCCGGCCACAATCGCAGCCAACGCCATCAGGCTCAGCAGCGTCAGCATGAGCATGGCGTCGCCGCCGTGTGCCGTGGCCGACATGTTCGTTTGCTGCGGCGGCCTCCCGAAGAAGGGCGAGAGAAAAGCGGCCGCGCCCAGCAGGCTGGCCAGGATGAGAATGATGTTGGCGTAAGAGAGTTTGGATGGCATGAGTTGAAAGATGACGGGGGATGAACGCTCAGCGCGATCGAACTGATGGCCCGACTTCGTAATTCGTCACCACCAGTTCGCGGATAGGCCCGCGGCGGGCCGCCTTGCTGTTGATGTTGCGTTGGGCCGAGACCCGATAGCGGTGAAAATCTTGGTAGAGGTCATCGAAAAAATCGTCATCCGGATTCTCGTTGGTGGGATCCGAGTTGCTGAGCATGAGTTTGGCTCCGGTCTGACGGTGCAGGCGGGCGAAGAAGCGGGCCAGTCGTCGCTGATCGTCGTCATCGAAGCCATAGCTGGAGTAGGCCGTGAAATGCGCCGTCTTGCTGATGGGGCGGTAGGGCGGATCGAAATAGACGAAGGTGCGGGCGTCCACCACCTGCTCGCACCGCTCGAAATCCCCCTGCCGGATTTCGGCGATCTGCAGCACGCGAGAAGCCCTGCGGAGGTTATCGGCGTCCAGGATGCGGGGATTTTTGTAACGCCCGTGAGGCGTGTTGAACTCGCCGCGGCTGTTGAGCCGGAACAAGCCGTTGTAACAGGTCTTGTTCAGGAACAGGTGCATGGCCGCCCGGTCGATCCAGGCCTCTGAAAAACGATGGAAGTCGATTTCGGGCCGTTGCCGATTCAGCTTCTCGCGCACCTGATAGTAGTACGCCTTGCGCGCCTCTCGCTCCCGGCCGAGATACGCGCTGGCGTAGCCACCCAGGGCGTGGATGAGGGTCTCAACCTGCTCCTGCACCACGCGATAGATGAGGATGAGCTCGGGGTTGGCGTCGTAGAGGAAGGCGCGGGCGATGGGGTGAGATTGGGCAATGTCGAAAAAGACGGCGCCGCCGCCCGCAAATGGCTCGACGTACGTCGTCAGCTCGCCAGCGGTCAGTTCGGGCGGAAGCAGCTCTCGCAGTTGAGCCAGAAGCTGGGTTTTGCCTCCCGCCCATTTGAGAAAAGGTCGGGCCTTCATTGCGTCTCAACCATCCACACCGCCAGGCGTCGAAGGCGCAATTGGCTGCGACGCTTCGTCCTTCACATCACCCGGGCTCGATTTATAGGCTTTCGAAGATTCTCCGCCTGTGAGGTATGAACAAAATTCGATGATTTTCATAGCGTGATATGGGTGAAGCTGCGGCTTTCGAATGCAGCAACTTCATATTTGGCCTGACAACAAGCCCCCCTCCCGGCCTCCCCCCGCTTCGGATGGCGCCTTGCAGGGGGAGGAGTCGCTGGTTTGCCAATCTGTTTGACAGATGGACGTCTCCCTCCCCTGATACTCGCTGCGCTCGTGTTCGGGGGAGGGAGACGTCCATCTGTCAAAC
>JALWDV010000622.1 GCA_027036755.1 Anaerolineae bacterium | reverse complement strand
CGCGCCCTGCCCCTGGAGCGGGCCGAGACTCATTTTCTGGTGCACGGGCATTGCCATCAGAAATCTCTGGTGGGCGAAGAGCCTCTGTTCAAAGTGCTGGACGCCATCCCCGGAGCGGGAGCCGAGAGCACCGAGGCCGGATGCTGCGGCATGGCGGGCGCGTTCGGCTACGATGCCGACCATTATGATGTGAGCAAGGCCATCGCCAACGACCGGCTCATCCCCAGCATCAAAGAACACCCCAACTCGGTGATCGTGGCCAATGGCACGTCTTGTCGCCATCAGATTGTGGAGCTCACCGGGCGCACGCCCGTGCACCTGGCCGTGGCCCTGGCCGATGCGCTGCATTTGGGCTGAGAACAGCAATTCGGCATGGTTCATCCTCATTCAAAACCATCTTTAGGCATGGTTCATTCTCATTCAAAACCATCTTTACAATTTCTCCGTCAAACGTCATACGTCAAACGTCAAAAAGAGCTTTTTTCGCCACGTTTTGACGTTTGACGCTTTACCTTTGACGTGCTTTGCCAACCTTCAGCAACCAGCGAACATCTGCAAACTTAACGCATTTGCCACATTTCACATCACCATTCGCACCATGACGACCCCAAAAAAAGATTCCCCCGCTCCCCCGCCCGAACCGGAAGATTTCGTTCATCTTCACGTTCACAGCCAATACTCCTTGCTGGATGGCCTCAGCAAGATCGATGATCTCGTGGCCCGAGCCAAAGAGATGGGTCAGCCCGCGGTCGCGCTCACCGACCACGGCGCCATGCACGGCACTATCGATTTCTACAACGCGGCCAACGCGGCCGGCGTCAAGCCCATCATCGGCGTCGAGGCGTATTTGACGAAATGGGGGCGTCCCATGACGGGGCGCGACGCCCAAAAGGACAAAGACCGACACCACATCCTGCTGCTGGCCCAAAATCAGACCGGCTACCTCAACCTGCTGAAGTTGGTCTCGGAGGCCAACACGCGCGGCTATTATTACAAACCCCGGTTCGACGCGGACCTGCTGGCGAAATACAACGAGGGGCTTATCACCACCACCGGTTGTCTGGCGGGCGAAATCCCCACCTATCTCAGCGATGAAAAAGGCCCGCCCAATGAATCGCTGGCCGAGGAGCGGCTGCGCTGGTATCTGGATGTATTCGGACGGGATCGATTCTTCGTCGAATTGCAGGCCCACGACATCCCCCATTTGCATCGGGTGAACAAGAAACTGGTGGCGCTGGCCAAGAAGTATGATCTGGAGCTGCTGGTCACCAACGATGTGCACTATGTGCGAGCCGAAGACGCTTCGCCCCACGACATCCTGCTCTGCATCCAGACCAGCGCCACCCTGGACGACGAAAACCGGATGCGCATGTCCGACGGCAGCTACTATCTCAAATCTCGGGCCGAGCTGGAGGCCGCATTCCGCCCCTACATCGATCTGCCCGAGAGCGCCTTCTCCAACACCGTGAAAATCGCGGAGATGTGCAATGTGGATTTGCACCCCACCGGCTATCACCTGCCCGTCTTCCAGGTGCCCGAAGGCTTCGAGAGCGACCAGGCGTATTTGCGCTATCTCACCGAAAAGGGCCTGCGGGAGCGGTACGGCGCTCGGGCCGACAACCCCGACGTGCAGGCACGCAAGGAGCACGAGCTCAAGATCATCCACGACATGGGCTTCGACACCTACTACCTCATCGTGTGGGATCTGTGCGAATACGCCCGCAAGCGCAACATCTGGTGGAATGTGCGCGGTTCGGGTGCAGGATCGCTGGTGGCCTACGCTGTCGGCATCACCAACCTGGACCCGCTGCCCAACAACCTGATTTTCGAGCGCTTCCTCAATCCGGGCCGCGTCTCCATGCCCGACTTCGATCTCGACTACCCCGACGATCAGCGGGATCAGATGATCGAATACACCATAGAGAAATACGGCGGCGATCAGGTGGCGCAGATCGTGGTGTTTGGCACCATGAAGGCCCGGGCCAGCGTGCGCGACGTGGCGCGGGTGATGAATATCCCCCTGGACGAGGTGGATAAAATCGCCAAGCTCATCCCCGCGGGCCCCAAAGTCACCCTAGAAAAATCGCTGGAAGAGGTCAACGAGCTCAAAGAGCTGTACAAAAAAGACAAAAAAGTGCGCGAACTGCTGGATAACGCGCGCAAGCTGGAGGGCGTGGCCCGGCACATCAGCATCCATCCCGCCGCGGTCATCATCGCCGACAAGCCGCTGGTCAACTACACGCCCCTGGTGCGCGCGCCCAGCAAGGCCGTGCGCGACTACATCACCCAGTTCACCTATCCGGTGCTGGAAAGCCTGGGCCTGCTGAAGATGGACTTTTTGGGCCTCTCCACCCTGACCATCATGCGCGTGGCCTCTCAGCTCATCGAGGAGCGGCACGGGAAGAAATTCACCCTGAACAACATCCCCACCGACGATCCTCGCTCGTATGAGCTGCTGGCCTCGGGCGAAGTCACCGGCGTCTTTCAGGTGGAATCTGAGGGGATGCGCGGCACCCTGCGCAGCATGAAGCCCAGTAAATTCGAGCACATCGTCGCCACCATCTCCCTCTATCGCCCGGGCCCCATGCAGTACATCCCCCTTTACATCGACCGGATGCACGGCCGTAAGCCGGTGGAGTACAAACACCCCTCGCTGGAGCCCATCCTGGCCGAGACTTACGGCATCATCGTCTACCAAGAGCAGATCATCCAGATTGCTTCGCAACTGGCGGGCTACACGCCGGGCGAGGCGGACCTGATGCGCCGGGCCGTGGCCAAAAAGAAAGAGAAGGAGATGGCCAAGCACCGGGTCAAATTCCTGGAAGGAGCGGTGGCCAACGGCATCCCCCGGAGCGCGGCGGAGGAAATCTACGAGGACATCGTCTTCTTCGCCAACTACGGCTTCAACAAATGTTTGCCGGGGGATGTGGAGGTGCTGGACGCGGACTCGGGCCGGTTGGTGCGCATCGAAGACCTTTACACGCAGCAGGCCCGGCTCGAACGCACCCTCAGTTGCGACACATCCTCCCTGAAATTGCAGCAGGGGCGCGTCGCCCGGGTGATGGACAACGGCGTCAAGCCTGTTTATCGTCTGATCACGGCCACAGGGCGGGCCATCGAGGCCACGGCCAATCACCCATTCTACACCTTTGGCGGCTGGCGCTTGCTGGAGGAATTGACGCCCGGCCAACTCATCGCCACCCCGCGCCACATCCCGGTGCAAGGAAAGACGCAATGGCCCGACCATCAGGTCATCGTTTTGGGGCATCTTTTGGCCGAGGGCAACCTCTGTCATCCCGCCTCGGTTTATTTCTACACCCAGGATGCGGCGCAACTGGATGATTACCGCCGGGCCGCCGAGCAGTTCCCCAACACCCAATGCAGTGTTTCTCTGCACAAGGGGACGCACTCGGTTTACGCCAAACGCGTCGACCGCAGCCAGGAAGCGGGCCTTGTGACCTGGGTCAAAGAGTTGGGAATTTGGGGCAAGAAAGCGTCCGAAAAGATCATCCCCGCCCAGGTCTTCGAACTCACCAACCGTCAGATTGCGTTGCTCATCAGCCGCATGTGGGAAGGCGACGGACATATCAACGTCAAAGGGCGCAATTTGTTCTACGCCACCTCGTCAGAGCGCATGGCCCGGCAGCTACAACATCTGCTGCTGCGGTTTGGCATCGTCAGCCGCCTGCGCACTGTCGAATTCCCCTACAAGGAGGGCCGCACGGGCTATCAGGTGTTCATCACCGGCGATGAGCGCATCAGCGCATTCGCCGCCCAGATCGGCGTCTATTTCGTCAGCGCGGCGCATCGGGACGCATTGCAAGCGCTGGTGAAAACGGCGACGCCGCATCAGAGCAGCAAAGATGTCGTGCCGCTGGCGGTCAAGGAACTGGTGCGGGAGGCGAAAGCGCAATCGGGGCCGACCTGGCCCGAGATCAATCGGCAGACTGGCGTCGCCCAGCGGGAATTTTACCCCGCCGACAATCCGGCCAAAACGGGCTTCCGCCGTCAGACGATTCAGCGTCTGGCCGACTTCTTCGGCAATGAGGCGCTGCGGCGCTACGCGCAAAGCGACATCTATTGGGATAAAATCGTCAGCATCGAGTATGTGGGCGAAAAACAGACCTACGATCTGGAAGTGCCCGGAACCCACAATTTCGTGGCCAACGACATCCTGGTGCATAACAGCCACGCGGCCGACTACGCGGTCATCACCGTGCAGACGGCGTATCTCAAGGCCTACTATCCGGTGGAGTACATGGCGGCCCTGCTCACCGTCGAGCGGGACAATCTGGAGAAGGTCACCAACTTCATCAACGAATGCCGTCACATGGGCATCGAGGTGCTGCCGCCCGATATCAACCAGTCGGATATGGGCTTCACCATCGTGGAATTGCCCGAGGTGACCGAGGTCAAAACCTTTGGCCGCCCCCGCTTCGATTTCCGCGTGCCGCCCGGCTCCGCCATTCGCTTCGGCCTGGCCGCCATCAAGAATGTGGGCGAAGGCCCGGTGGAGGAGATCCTCCGCGCCCGCAACGAGGGCGGGCCCTTCGCCTCGCCCGCAGATTTCTGCGAACGGGTCGATCTGCGCAAGGTCAACCGCCGTTCGCTGGAGTCGCTGATCAAGGTGGGGGCGATGGACGCCTGGGGCGAGCGGGAGCAGCTCCTCGCGGCCATCGACCAAATGCAGGCCCTCTCCAAGAGCGTGTGGGAGGCCAAAGACATCGGCCAGGGCAGTTTGTTCGATATGTTTGGCGAGATGGACGCGGGCGTCTCGGGGCGCCATGATCTCAAGCTGCCCGAGCGCTATGAACGCGTCACCCAAAAGGAGAAACTGGCCTGGGAGAAAGACCTGCTGGGCGTCTACGTCTCCTCTCACCCCCTGCTCGAACTTTCCATCAACTACCAGCACGCGGTTACCGCCACCTGCACCGACATCACGCCCGCTCGCAAGGGACGCGGCGTTGCAGTGCTGGGCATGGTGGCGGGCGTGCGCACCATCACCACCAAGAAAGGCGACCGCATGGCCTTCGTCACCCTGGAGGACATGAACGGGAATTGCGACGTCACCGTCTTCCCCAAGACGTACGAGAAGGCCAAAGGAATGCTGGAGGAAGGGCGCATCGTGCTGGTGCGGGGCCGGGTGGATGTGCGGAATGATCGGGCCAGCATCGTGGCCGACAAGATCACCAATGAACTGCCCGTGCGGGCCGATAGCGTTCGGCCCAGGAGCGACAGGCTGCAAGAGCCCAAGCCCGAATACAAAACGCCCGCGAACGATGATTTCGGCTCCGCGGATGAGGATGCGCCTGCCGCCTTCGTCAATGGCGAGATCGCCTGGACGCCGACTTACGCCCAACCCGACCTGACATCCCGGCCCGCTCCCGCATCGTCGAACGGGGGCAATGGCAAAGAGACGCCGCCCGCCGCCCCGCCAGCCCCTGCGCCAGCGCCCACTCGCAGGCGCACCCTGCACATCCAGTTTTCGTTGACCGAAGACGCCCGCCTGGACGCTTCGCGTCTGGACGAGACGCTGAAACTGCTGTCCAGCTTCGCTGGCGACGACCGATTCACCATCACCATCTTCGACGCCCGCGACAAAGTGCGCGTCGTCTTCCCCAACCGCAAGACTCGCTACTGCTCCGACCTGGTGTCGGGCCTGCAGCGATTGCTGGGCAAGGAATGCCTGACGGTCGAGAGAGAATGAACGCAGGACGGTAACCAAAACTCTTTATCCCCATGCAACCACTCACTCCCCACGACATCCAACAAGCCCTGTCCGGGCCTCTGCCCGGCTTGCGAGGCCAGCAAGCCATGGCTCCGGGCTATCGTTCCTTGGACCCGAAAATCTACGCTGAGGGCTCCAGGACTTGCCGACGGGCCGCGGTGCTGCTCCTCCTCTACCCGCGCAACGACCATCTCTACTTCATCCTCACCGAACGCAGGCACGATCTAACCCAGCACCCGGGCCAGATTTCCATGCCCGGCGGTTCGCGTGACGGCGATGAAACCGTGGCCCAAACCGCCATCCGCGAAGCCCATGAAGAAATCGGCGTGGCGCCCGAAAGCGTAGACGTGCTGGGACGCCTCACCCACATCTACATCCCGCCCAGCCATTTCTGCATTCAAATCGTGGTGGGATACACGCCCGAACCGCCGCGCTGGCGCGCCAATCCAGACGAGATCGAGACCCTCATCGAAGCGCCCGTCACCACCCTGCTCGACCCCGCCTTCCGTCATATCGCCACGGTCGAACAAGACGGGCGTACATGGAATGTGCCCTATTTCGGCCTCAACGGACACAAAGTGTGGGGGGCCACGGCCATGGCTCTGGGGGAGTTCGCCACCCTGCTATCCGAAACCTATCCCGAGAAAACCCATCCGCCGTTCGAGCACCCGCCCATTTACGAATGCCCGGTGCAAAAGGAGATGGCGGATCATCGCTAATCGTGTCCCTCGATAGACTTCTTGCTCGCCTGCAAGGTGATCCCAAATTCCTGAGCCGGGTCACCGCCTGGCGACGCATCCCCGCCCGGCCCGCGCAGCACGCCGCCTGGCCCGACGCGCTGGATATGCGCCTGATCCTGGCCCTGCGCGCCCGGGGCGTTCATCTGCCCTACGATCATCAGGCTCGGGCCATCGATTCCGCGCTGCGGGGAAATCACACGCTGCTGGCCACGCCCACGGCCTCGGGCAAGACCCTGGCTTACAATCTGCCTGCGCTGCACTGGCTACTCAACGATCCTGACGCCCGCGCACTCTACATCTTTCCCACCAAAGCCCTGGCCCAGGATCAGCTTCATAACCTGCAAAGCCTGCTTGAAACCTTGCAGGCCGATGTGACCGCGGCCATCTACGACGGCGATACGCCCAAAAGCCACCGCAAGCGCATCCGCGAAAACGCCCGCATCATCCTCACCAATCCCGATATGCTGCACACGGGCGTTTTGCCGCATCACACCGGCTGGGCGACCTTTTTCAGAGGTCTGCGGGCCGTGGTCATCGATGAAATCCACGTCTATCGGGGCGTGTTCGGTTCTCATGTGGCCAATGTGCTGCGGCGCTTGCAGCGGATCGCCCGGTTCTATCAGCAGGGCGGCTCACCCCCCGCGTCGGCGGACGCGGCTCGCGCCGCTCCGCAATTTCTTCTGGCCTCGGCCACCATCGCCAATCCCGCCGAGCACGCTGAGCGGCTCATCGAGGCCCGGGTGGACGTCATCTCGCGGAGCGGCGCGCCCTCGGGCGAGAAGCACCTGGTCTTTCTCAATCCGCCCCTGGTGGATGCAGAGCTGGGGCTGCGACGCAGCAATTTGCTGGAGGCCCAGCAACTGGGCGTGGACATCCTGGCGGCGGGCGTGCAGACCATCTTCTTCGCCCGCTCTCGCATGGGCGCTGAGCTGTTGCTGACATATCTGCGGGAGGGGTTGACGCGGCGGGGCGTGCATGGACGCACGGTGCGGGGTTACCGGGGCGGCTATCTGCCCGAACAGCGCCGCGCTATCGAGAAAGGGCTGCGCGAAGGCGAGATTCAGGCGGTGGTGGCCACCAACGCGCTGGAGCTGGGCATCGATATCGGGCGATTGCAGGCCGCGGTGCTCACCGGTTTTCCGGGGACCATCGCCAGCGCCTGGCAGCAGGTGGGTCGGGCCGGACGCCGCCAGGAGGCTTCGCTGGCCGCGCTGGTCGCGGGCGGCGGGCCGCTGGATCAATACATCGTGCAGCACCCCGACTATTTCTTCGGACGCTCGCCCGAACACGCGCTTATCAATCCCGACAACCTGGTCATTCTCACCGAACATCTGCGCTGCGCCGCGTTCGAGCTGCCCTTCAGGGTTGGCGAGCGTTTCGGGCGCTTCGTCTTCACCGAGGACGTTCTGGCCATGCTGGCGGAAGAGGGAGAGGTGCAACGGGCCGGAGATCGCTGGTTCTGGATGTCGGAAGGCTATCCCGCGGGGGATGTGAGCCTGCGCACGGCCTCCGCCGACCGGGTGTTGATCATGCAGACGACGGACGGGGCGGTCATTGGCGAGATGGATCGGGAGACCGCTCCTTCGCTGCTGCATCCGGGAGCCGTTTATCTGCACGAAGGGCGGACTTATCTGGTGGAGGCGCTGGATTGGGAAGCGGGCCATGGCATGGTTTCGCCGGTGGATGTGGACTACTACACCCGCTCGATAAGCGAGGCCCGGGCCCGGGTGCTGGCGATTCATCAGCAGGCCGAAGATGGCCCGCTTCTGCGAGGCTACGGCGATCTGGAAATCCGCTCCCGGGTCACCGGTTATCGACGCGTGAAGCGCTGGACGCACGAGACCCTGGGCTTTGGCCAGGTGGATCTGCCCGAGACGGTGCTGGAGACCACGGGCTACTGGCTGGCCGTGGCCGATGAGCTGGTGGATGCGTTGCGGGAGATGAATTTGTGGGAAAGCGATCCCAACGATTACGGCCCCAACTGGCCCGAACAGCGGGCCAAAGCCCGGCAGCGAGACGGCTATCGCTGCACGCTGTGCGGCGCGGCCGAACAGCCGGGGCGGCGGCACGATGTGCATCACATCCGCCCCTTCCGCTCCTTCGGCTACAT
>JALWDV010000621.1 GCA_027036755.1 Anaerolineae bacterium | reverse complement strand
CCCCCCCGCAAGCGGTGGGGAGGGCTCTCCGTCTGCAAAAAACTTTGCAAACCAGCGGCTCCCTCCCCTGCAAAGGAACGAAGCGACTGGCGGGGGAGGGCCGGGGTGGGGGCCAAATCCAGTAGCCAAGGTTGCAAAACTGACGAACGCTGTCTTGAACGTTGGCTCAGCAGGCCTACCTTAGTAGTTACATTTTATCTGCGTAGATCAGCCTTTTCTGCGTCATCTGCGTTCTATCTTCTCGATCTCAATACGAGCAATATCTCATCCTGCCCGAAAGACTCAGGCGGGAGGCTGGAGACTGATTGTCGGATGCCGAAGCCCGGGCCCGGATGCAAAAACAGCCGCTGGATGTCCTCGACGATGACCTGGATGGGCTGGCCCAGGGGCAGATCCATCGTGTCTTCCCAAACCAGGCTGAGGTTGGCGATGCCGTACACCCAATCGCCTTCCTCCACGTCGGGCGGGAGTTCCTCGAAGGTGGAGGCCAGCAGGGTGATGGGCGCGGGCGTATCCAGCAGCAGGTAGGCCACGGTCAGGTCTTCGCCTTCCCACACGAAGCGGCGGCGCACCTGACCCGCGAACGCGTGCCTGGCGCCGTCGATAGGGGCCAGCACGGGCTGCAACGGCCTGGCCGCCAGCTCGAACCAGCCGGCCGCATCTTCATACGCGCCCTGCCCCAGCATGTCGGTGGCGATCATGATGTCGAAGTGCGCGCCGATCTCGATGCCCAGGTAATTGCGGGCGGCGTAGGCGTGGTCGGGGAGGCGAAGGGTGAGGGGCATGTTGGATTTGGGATTTGGGATTTGGGATTTGAATGTGCCGCCCGCTGGCGTTTTTAGAAGCTGTTATGCACTTTGGCCTCGTCGAATCGAGAATTCACATCATCCGCCCGTGGGATTCGCCGCTGATAACGCGGATGCGGCGGATTTCCGCGGATTTTTCGGATTGAAAAAGGATTTTTTCTGCGAAAATCCGCGATGATCCGATTTTTCGGCGTCATCCGCGGCGAATCGGAAGGCGAATGATATGAAGATGGTTGGAATTTGGCAAGAAGTTCATAACAGCCGCCATGAGCGACGGTTCGCCGGTGCGGATGAAAATCTCACGCAAAAGCCGACAGAAATCCTTTGCTTCTTTTTTCCTTTGCGTCTTGGCGTCTTTGCGTGAGATATTCAGTCTCGGCGACGGGGGCGGCGGCGGCCCGAACGACGGCGGCCCGAGCGCTTTTTGGGCCTGGGGCGGGCCTTTTCCTGAACTTCTGGCTCGCTCAGGGGCTTGTGCAGGGCCTCGTGATAAAAGTCATCCACCAGCATGGCCAGCAAATCCAGGCCGTGGTCGGTTTGGATGAGCTCCTGAAGCATGGGCCCGAAGCGCTTCATGCGCTCGATCTGCAGCTTGTCCCGGTCGCGAAGCTTCGCTTCCAGCAGCGCGATGGCCCGCTCCGACACGATTTTGGCCACATCCTCATCGCCGGGCAGGGCCCGCTCCTGCATGTTGATCTCATAACGGGCCGCGATGGTGCGCAGCTTGCGGGCCTCCAGTTGGTTGACCAATGAGATGGCTGTGCCCGCGGCTCCGGCCCGGCCCGTGCGTCCCGCCCGGTGGATGTAATCCTCCGCGTCCTCGGGCGGCTCGTAGAGGATGGCGTGGGAGAGCGCGGGGATGTCGATGCCGCGAGAGGCCACATCGGTGGCCACCAGAAAACGCAGCTTGCCCGCCCGCACCTTGTCCAGCACCCGCTCCCGGGCCTTTTGCGAGAGATCGGAGCTGAGCTCGGCTGCATCATAGCCAAAACGATTGAGCACCGTGGCCACGTAATGCACCTTGTTGCGAGTGTTGCAAAAGATGATCGCGGATTCCGGATTCTCCACCTCGATGATGCGCACCAGACTGCGGTCTTTATCCATGCCCGGCACGATGTAGAAAACATGCTCCGTCTCCACCACGTGCACATGATCGCTGCTCAGGCTGAGATGCACGGGCTCGTGCAGGAATTCCTGGGCCAGGCGCAACACCCGCGGGGGGAAGGTGGCCGAGAACATGGCGGTGTTGACGGGCCGGTCGGGCAAGTAGCTCCGCACCGCGCGCATGTCGGGATAAAACCCCATGGAGAGCATCCGGTCGGCCTCGTCGAAGATGAGCATGCGCAGGTGGTTGAGGGAAAGGTTGCGCTTGAGCAGATGATCGAGGACGCGGCCGGGCGTGCCCACCACCAGATGCGCGCCCTCTTTGAACGCGGCGATCTGCGGGCCGTAGCTGGCGCCGCCATAAACGGCCACGGTGCGCACGCCGCTATCGCCCGCCAGCAGTTCCGCCTCGCTGGCGACTTGCTTGGCCAGCTCGCGGGTGGGAACCATGATCAGCACCTGGCAGCTTTTCTTCTTGGGATCGATGCGATCCAGCGCGGGCAGCAGAAAAGCGCCCGTCTTGCCGCTGCCGGTGTGCGATTGCACCAGCACATCTTTGCCCGCCAGCAGATAGGGCATGGATTTGGCCTGCACGGGCATGAGTTTATCCCAGCCGGCGCGGGCCGCGGCCGCCTGCAAGTTCTCGGGCAGGTCGGCCAGGGTGAGTTCGGGGAGATCGGAAATTGAGTCTTGGGTCATATCAGTTTGGCGCTCGGTGATTAATGATTGGCTGTACTGAAAAAACCTTCAACACGGAGGCACAGAGCGCACGGAGGGAGAAAAAGGTGAGATTTGGAGAGAAATTTCTCTGTGAACGACCACTATTTTCTCCGTGTCCTCCGT
>JALWDV010000620.1 GCA_027036755.1 Anaerolineae bacterium | reverse complement strand
TCGTAGCGCCGGGCGATGGTGTCAACCAAATCGCCCGCGGTTTGGCGGGCCCGCGGCTGGATGGGGGCCTCGCGGGCGATTTGGTTGACACCATCGCCCGGCGCTACGACCCCGTGCTCGCCCGCTTCATCCAGCCGGACACCCTCGTGCCGGACCCGGGCGACCCGCAGAGCCTGAACCGGTACAGCTATGTGGGCAACAATCCGGTCGTTTACAATGATCCCAGCGGGCATTGCATTCCCGATGAATGTCCGGGGGCGCCGGACGTGTCCTATCCAGGTGAGGCAACCGGCCTGCGAGGCGAAGCCTATGCTCAATGGCTCTACAACTATTTACTCTGGATCGATAGAGAACGGGCGGCCACAGGGGGAATCTATCCTTATACCAGTGAGGCGGTGCAGCTCGGTGTGGCTACGGAACTCAACGCCTTCCTGATGGACGACCCGGAAATGTTGGGAGAGGCGCTATATCAGGAGTTGGTCGCCGCTGCGCCCCAAATGACGGCTATGGCGGCAGGTGCAGCGGCCGACATGATGATTTTTGGTGGAGGCCAGGCATTGCGGGCGGTGCGAAAGATCGCATCGGAGCCGCCGCAGCTTCGCCGGGGACGACTGGCCCATCGGCAGTTAGGCGCTCAATACCTGCAGAGTATTCCAGAAGAACAACGTCCTTTCGTGGACGTGGACCAAACCTTTGTTGATCCGGTCACCGGCAAACGCTTCCGCCCTGATGTGGTGAATCACTTGACCGGCGAGATGGTGGAGTACAAGCAGCGAAGATGGCAGGGCATTAGCTACCTAGAGAGGAAAGCGAAGCGGCAAGTGAAAGGATACACCGAGAGATTGAATCAAATCTATCGTGATCTGCGTGTCCACGAGGGAGCGCCGGAGTATTGGTGGAGAGTGGAGTACTATCCATAGAAGCACTGCTGATAAAGGAGCAAAGCTATGAAGGAAATTCGAGTTATTGGCATGGTGATTTACACGTATGCCATACTGGAGGAACGGCTTGAGGAACTGTGGAATTGGCTAAAACAGGTCGAGGAATGGTCAGGCCGGCCATATGCCGAATTCAATTTTAGTTCGCGAACAAAAGAATCGTTCCGGATATGGAAAGCGACAGAAAAGAACAGAACAAATCTCTATCGCCGTTTGCATGTCGAACAGCCTTGGTCTGATCTTCACCTTGGCTGGCCCCGGGGGACACTACAGAGCAGTGTGTCTAATACCAAAGGCTTGTATGTTGCTATAGGCTCCTCCTGCCAACCACTACATGGTGGCGAGAGTTATCGCTCGCCCTCTGATATCTACCTAGGAGTACATCCGGATGTGCTGGCGCACAGCGCTACAGGAGTTTCCGGCTTGCTGGAGTTGGGTGTACAAGCCTGGGAGATCGTGGATGGCGTGTATGGATTCATTGATGTGGAAACTGGAATTCCTTTACGTGATGACATTCTCCGCAACGCCATCCATTTATTTGATAGCACGGTGCCCAAGGAATATGAGATGGAGTTCCTGTTGTGGATGCATGCGCGGTCGGAGTTGGATAAACGGGTTTGGAAAGCGTTTTGGGGCAATTTTTTGGGGGCGGAGCACCTGCACCAATTGGGCGGCATTGAAGAGATGCGACGGGCAGACCCGCTCTATCGGCGATTGCCCGAGTATTTGGAACAGGCCTATCAGCAAGGTCGGGCGCGTTTGCGAGAGTCATCCTGTTATCATGAGTGGCGTGACTTAGCACATGGCGGCGTGTTGTTGACGCTATCGGAGTCGCCCCTGGATTGGTTTGAAAAGCAAGTTCAAGAGCGGAAGGCATGCTTACAAGAAGTCTTTGGTCAAGTGGCGCTTGGTCCCTGGGATTATGACCGCTATAATCTGACCATTTTCAGAAAAGAACAGGAATAGGCAAGCATGATCGACGTCGCTGAATGCGGGACGTCTCGGAGCTGAAGCCGCCGGGCTACGGAACGGCGGCCCGTGGAGGTCAGAGAGCCAGAGGGTCAGAGGGTCAGAGAGCCAGAGGGCCAGAGGGGCAGAGGGGCAGAGGGGCAGTAGTCAGAACGGCAGAGGCCCGCGCACTTCGCGCCCCCTCGCGCCTTCGCCCGCTCGCCCACGCCGATACCGATGAAAGACGAGGACGCGGATTGACACGGCCTTCGGTCACAGATTTTGAATTATCCGTGTTTTTCTGTGTTCATCCGTGTTCTATTTTCAAAGCAGTCCGATGACGGGCAAGCCCGCGCCGATACCGATGAAACTCCCTTGTTACGTCATTCCGACGGCAGAAGGGAGGAGGAATCTCCTCGACTGCAAGGGAATTTCTCGGTCGCTGCGCTCCCTCGAAATGACGTGAAGAACTTATTTTCAAAGTAGACGCCATGAGCGGCTGCACGCCGATAAGGAATGAAAATGAAACGCAGAAACATCTGATGCCCGCAGATTCTCGCAGATTATCCTGGTTTTATCTGTTCTTATCTGCGCATATCCGCTTTTTCTGGTAACTGTTAACGCACCCCGGTCAATAAACCACAAAGGGCACTAAAGCACTAAGAACACGAAGAAAAAATGTATAAATTTCCCTTTGCGCCTTTGTGTCTTAGTGTTCTTAGTGGTTTTCGGGTGACGGACCGGTGACGACCTTAGTAGTTACTTTTTCTGCGTCATCTGCGTTCTATTTACGGAACAGTCCAACGGCGGGCGAGCCCGCGCCGATACCGATGAAAGACGAGGACACGGATTGACACGGCCTTCGGTCA
>JALWDV010000619.1 GCA_027036755.1 Anaerolineae bacterium | reverse complement strand
AGCATCTCCCTCCCCCGAACACGAGCGCAGCGAGTATCGGGGGAGGGTCGGGGTGGGGGCAAAAAGGAGGCCGGGAGGGATGAAATCACCCCCTTAGTTTAGCACATCAATGGACGCTCAGCCACAGACGTCATCCGCCCGGAGAGGCCGTCGCCGCCTCGGGCGTTTGCAGCGCCGGTTTTTGCAAGAGCGTCGCCAGGCGTATCTTGGCGAAGGCCTCGCTCTCATAATCGCCCGCCGCGCGGGCCGCCTCGGCCGCCTTCAGATACGCATCCATCGCCGCCTTCGCATCGCCCCGGGCCTCATACGCCATGCCCGCTGCCAGATAGCCCTGGGGATTGGCCGGGTCCTCTTCGACGGCCTGCTTCGCCAGGGCAAGCGCCTTTTCTGCGGCTCCGGCCGCGTTGTACGCCTGGGCCAGATACGAATCGACGATGGAGCGCGGATAAGCATCGTACAACTGGCGCAAAACGGGCAGGGCCTTAGCCTCCTGATCCGTAAGATCGTAGAGCGCTGCCATCATGGAGAGGATGTCGGGGTCATCGGGCGTTGCCCGATAAGCCGCTTCCAGCTCGGTCAACGCCTCTCGCAACTTGCCCGCCAGCACCAGATTATCCGCGTTTGATTTGTGTTCATAGGCGATGGAAATCTGCGGATCAACCGGAAAAAGTTTGTTGAAGGCCCAGACTCCCCCCAGCATCAACGTCAGGATGCCCGCAATCACAGCAACGGTGATGATGATGCGCTTGCGCAGGTTTTTCTGCGCCGTCACATCCAGCCACCACCACCAGCGCTCTTCGGGGGATGGCCGCGACGGCAGCGCCTCGCGCAGGGCCTTCAATCCCCCCAGAGGAGTCAGCTCCGCCCGCAGCTCGCCGGCATGACGCCGAACCGCGCCCTGCACCTCCCGCCAGCGGACGCGCTCCGCGCGTAGATCGGCGCCGCGGGCCTCCAGTTGCGACAGCAGTTCAAGGATGCGATCCAGGTGATGAAGCAACGCCCGGGCCTGATCCGCACCCGCGCCCCGAAGATTCACCGCCATTGTATAGCTGGCCTCCAGCAGATCGCGCAGCTCATCGGCCTGCGTGCGCGTCTGCCTGGGTATGGAGCGAGCCATATCTCAACCGTTTTCCTCCGCTGCCGGGGCTGCTTCGATGACTTTGGCTTCGGCCTCCGCCTCCTGCTGCTCCATCTCTCGCCGAAACTCGTCGTACACCCGCCCGATGCCCGACCGTATCTGGGATTCGATCTTGGAAGAGCGTTTGGAGGGGATGGGGAACCAGGGGCGCATCTCGGGCGTGAGCAGACTGGCCGTCTCCTGCTTGGTCAGGCCCGCGTCGAACAGATTTCGGGTGCGCTGCCGCAAAAACGTGAGATACTCGATGAGATAATCCAGCTCTCTGACGCTGCAAATCGGGCCGTGCCCCGGAATGATGTATTTGGGGTCCAGCTTTTGGATGAGCCTCAGCGCTTCCAGCCACTCCCTGGAATTCGCCTGGGTCATAAAAGGATGCTGATCCAGCCAGACGATATCGCCTGCGAACAGCACCCGCTCCTTTGGCAGCCAGATGATGCTGGTGGCGGGCGTGTGTCCCTTGACGTGGATGACCCGCACCACCCGGTTGCCCCGCACCACAGTCAACTTGTCCTGAAACGTGATGGTGGGGACGACGATGCGCAGATCAGTAAACTGCGCCCGGATCTCCGGCTGCTTCTTGAAGCTGTCGCGCACGCGCTGCTTGAAATTATCGCTGTAATTGCGCATGTGCTTCCAGGCCACTTCATGGGCGATGACCACATCACTGAGCCATTGGCTGCCCAAACAGTGCCCGCGATGATGATCGGTGATGATGACGTAGCGGATGGGCGCGCCGCCGCTGGCCTCGTCGATGGTCGCGCGCCACGCCCGGGCCTCATTGGGAATCATGGGCGTGTCGAAGCAAATGACGCCATCGGTGGTGACGATGAAGCCTGTGTTGCTGTTGTAGAAGCCGGTTTCAGCGTAAACGCCGGGAGCAAGTTCGAACATCGGTATTCAGTGAGCAGTATTCAATAGACGTCGCCCAATGATTAATGACTAATGATCAAGGGTTGAATCAGCGTGGTTTACACTTTAATCATCAATCATTGATCATTGATTCGGGCATGATTGAGTGGAAAGCTGAGAGGCTGCCTCGCCGTCAGTTATTTCCAATAATGTCTGGTAAGCAAGCGGCGCGAAGGGCCGCGCCGATGAGGGCGAAATCCCATGTTACGTCATTCCGACGACCGCAGGGAGAAGGAATCTCCTCGTTAGCAAGGGGATGTCTCGGTCGCTGCGCTCCCTCGAAATGACGTAGGAGAGCCTATTTACGGAACAGTCGCCATGAGCGGCTGCACGCCGATAAGGAATGAAAATGAGGACACGGATTGACACGGCCTTCGGTCACAGATTTTTTTGAATTATCCGTGTTTTTCTGTGTTCATCCGTGTTCTATTGCAATCAACCTCGCATTCAACTTGCCGTCAATCGATATCGGGAAGATCGAAGGCGAAGGCTTGCAAGAGATGCAGCACTCTGTGCAGAGTCTCCTCGTCGGCCGCGGCCCCCTGAATCATCTGCGATGAGCCGCCGCCTTGCACGTCGTAAGTCGCCTTCACCTCCGCCAGGCTTTCCAGCAGATCCAGCGGCACGTTGCTGCTGCGGCCCGCGGCCCAGCGCGGACGCCCGTCGCCCGTCCAGCCCAGCAAGGCGACCACGTTGGGAACGGCGATGAGAGCCTGGAGCAATCGGCCCAGCTCTTTGGCGTCGTCGGTCTCGACGATGTGCAGCACGATGTCCACGCCGCCGGAGTGGGGCGCTTCGGCGATGAGACGTCTGGCCTCGGCCTGGGTGAGGAGCTCCCGGGCCTGCCGCAGGGCTTTCTGGCTCTGCTGCACCTGCTCCTGCAGGCGGACGATGGCCGCGGGCAGGTCATCGACGCCCGTGGTCAGCATCGCGCTCAACGCGCGCGTGACGCCAAGGCGTTGGAGATGATCCGCGTTCGCCCGACCGCCCGCCAGAAAATACACCCGGGTCTGATCCCCGCGGCGCTCCAGGCGGGTGATGACCAGATGCCAAATCTCCGACGTGTTGCGCACGTGCGCACCGCCGCAGGCCGACCAATCCAGTCCCTGGATTTCGACCACGCGGATGGGCCCGTCCACCGTCGGCGGCTTGCGCAGGGGCAGACGGATGGCCTCCGCCAGGGGGTGTTCTCGGGCGGTGATGGGCCGGGCCTCGGCGATGGCGTTCTGCACGAAGGCCAGCACCCGGTTCACGGCCTCATCATCGGGCGGCGGGCCGGGCAGATCGATGGTGACGGTGTTGTGGCTGAGATGAAAACCAATGGTGGGGCGATAGAGGATATCCTGGAACGCAGCCGAGAGCAGATGCTGGCCGCTGTGCTGCTGCATGTGATCGTAGCGGCGGGCCCAGTCGATCGCGCCCGAGACCTCGTCCGCATCCTCGGGCAGGGGCGCTTCCAGCCAGTGGATGATGTTCCCGTCATCGTCGCTGCTTACATCGATGACGCGCACGCCGCCCAGCAGGCCCGTGTCGTGGGGCTGACCGCCGCCGGTGGGGTAGAAGACGGTGCGATTGAGAATCACGCCCGGGCGGTCGCCGTTCAGGCGCCGCTCAACGCGGGCGGTGAAGGTGGTGCGATAAGGGTCTTGCCAGTAGAGTTTGCGAGTGGGCATAGAAAGGATGTTGGAGATTAGGTGTTGGATATTTGGGCGCGGTTTATTTTTCAAATCGACGCTTGGTTACATGAAGCACGCCATCTGACAGGATAACACAAGGATCGGGCGGGGTCAATGGGGAAATGAAAGAAATTTCGAAATTGGCAAAGATAATGACAAAGCAAGGCCTGCACAGGCCTGTGAGGAGCGCCATGCCCGTCAGGTGAGACGCTCCTTCCGCGTCCTCCTACTCAGGGCAGACGGGCGTAGCTCCCCTCCCTGCCGCCATTATTTGCCTTGTCGTCAGCATTCCGTTATAATTATCTTATTGCATGCTTTCTTTTTTATTGTGAGTGAAGTTGTTATGAGAAAAAACAGCGTCGCCACAATTGTAGTGCTAATTTTGACAACGATGATACTTTGGTTGCCGACCACGGCAAGTTCATCGGGCTCAATCGCCGGGCCAGGAGACATAGCAATCACAGGATATAATGCAGATGGAAATGATAATATCGCTTTCGTCTTGTTAGGAGACACGACGCCCAATCAGGTAATCTATTTTAGTGATAAGGAATGGAACGGAAATCCCATAGGCAGTGGCGGCGCATTTAACTCGGGTGAAGGATTCATTAAATGGACGGCGCCAAGCACGCCCCTGACAGCCGGCACTGTTATCGAAATCTCCGACGCATCCACCACCCCATCAGCCACAAAAGGAACAGTCACAAGAACCGGCAGCTTCAACATCAGCGGCACAAATGAGGTTTTATATGGCTATTTAGGGAGCGACGAACATACCCCCACAGCATTCTTAACCGCCTTCGCTAATAATGACTTTGGTTCCGGCTCGATAAATGGCACAGGTTTAACCGAAGGAACGAATGCGATGCGCTTCGATAGCGTAGATGCCGATGTTGATGTGGCGGAATATGCAGGATCGAGAAATAATCAATCAACTGCCGCCGATTACCTGGCGCAAATTATGAACACAGGGAATTGGACGCATCAAGATGGAAGCGGAGACCAAAGCAACGACGGAACGTCACCCGATATCCCATTCGATGTGACACCGTTCACCAAACCAAACGCTATCACCTTCGCGGGCATGACCGCCAGCAACGGAATCAGCAACGGTCTGCTCATCGCCCTGCTGGCCGGTTTCAGCATTCTGCTTTTCGGCGGCTTCTGGTTGCGCCGCCGCATCACTCGTTAATCAACACCCCATCACAAAAAGGAGACATTCCCATGAAGAAGTCCTACCGCACCCCGCGCATCCAGCACAAAGGCCAGCTCAAGCAGTTTGCCGGATCGCCCCTGGGCAAAGACCTGGGCAATCCGCTGGGTCTGCCGCAAAAGAAGTAAGCGACCATCAAATTGCAAAAGGTGCGGCGCGTTCGCAGAAGAGCGCGTCGCATCTTGGTCGCGCCCTTGAATAAGTGGGGCCAAGAGCATCATCTTGGCAACAAATGCCTATTGATTCGCCCAGGAAACTCTTCAGCAGCGCATTGGGTAGGTCTTGGGCTGGTTGAGATAGGGGAAATGCCCGGCGTTGTGCAGGGTCTCGACCCGGGCCGAGGGATGCTGCCACCAGATATCATCGGCTCCGGTCATGCCGTGCAAAAAAGGATGGCGTCCGGGCCTTCGCCCATCGCGATGTAGCGCCAGGCCCGCCCGTCCACGGTCACGGTCTTTTCCGGGCGCTGCGCCCGAAAATCCAGCAGGAATTGGCGAACCTGGGGATCGACTTTATCCGAGAGTTGGGAGGAATCCTTGTTGGGAACGGGCCAGAAATAGATGATCAGCAGAATCAGGCATGGTTCATTTTGGCCATTGAGAACTTGACAAATTTTGTCAGGTCTTTTCGCCACAGGATAGTTGACATTCGGCGCCTGGTATTCGAATCACCCCGGAACAGGGGCAATATCTTCAATATCCAGTATCCAATATCCATTCTCTCACAGCCAATTTGTCAAGCTTCCAAACATAACCATGCCCTTATTTTCGACAATGTCAATCGTTGTGCGTTCCTCGGTGTGCGCTCGAAGTGGAAAATTCTGACCGACGAGAGTAAACTATAAAAAGCATATGACTATACAGCTTGCATGTCTGACCATGAATGATGAAACTGTCAACAGGCGACACGCCAAGACCGTAAAACGTCATTCGTCAAACGTCATTCCGCTGTAACGATGCCAAGGCTCATTGTCGGACGTTACGCTGCCGACAACCGCCTGACGTTTGACGTTTTACGCATGACGTGGGTTGCATAAACGGCCAACGTTGCTTCAGCAGGCGTTTTTTCGCCGTGGCCTGTATGGTTTGCAATTTCTCACTCGCACACGCCCGTTGCGAGATTCTGTCAGCATAGATTGGTTGAGCCTATGAGACGCGTTTTTCTCAATCTGATACTCCTCGCCCTTGTTTTTGCCCTTGCCGGATGCGCGGCCGCCCCAACCGCGACGCCCACGCCGCCCGCCCAAAAGCCCGAAGTCGCCGCCACGTCGGCCAGCGAGCCGCAGCCCCGGTCGTCACCGCCGCCTACACCCGCGCTGGCCCCTTCGTCCACCCCCTTGCCGCCCGAAGCTCAGGCCCTGCTGGATGATCGGGAGATGATGGCGACGGAGATGTTCAGCACACTGGAGCGGGCCCAGGCCGAGAAGTATCCGCAAGAGCAGATCGATGCGATCATCCGCGATTATGTGAAGGCCATCGAGGACATCGAAGCGCAGTTGAAGGCGGAGAACATCCCCTTCGCCCCCCTCAATCTGCCGCCAACGCCCGCGGTCGCGGCCAAAAAAGAGGTCTTCGACGCGGGCATGGTCACCGCAGACGGCGTGCATCTGGCGGCGACGTACTATCGCCCCGCGGCCACGAATGCGCCAGGCGTGGTGTTGCTGCACATGCTGGGCCGCAAACGAGGAGACTGGGACGCATTCGCCCGCCAGTTGCAGGAGCTTGGCTACGGCGTTTTGGCCATCGATTTGCGCGGGCACGGCGAGAGTGAGGGCAAGCGCGAGTGGAACAAAATGATCATGGACGCGGCCATCGCCACGAGCTTCATCCGCTCCCGCCCCGAGATCGATCCCGACCGCATCGTGCTGATGGGCGCGTCGATTGGCGCTAACATCGCCATCAATTACGCGGCGCAGGATGAGCGGGTGGTCGGCGCGGCGCTGCTCAGCCCGGGTCTCGATTATCATGGCGTGAAAACAGCGGATGCGGTGAAACAGTACGGCTCACGGCCGCTGTTCATCGCCGCCAGCAGCGAGGACGAATACGCTGCGAAAAGCGCGCGCAAGCTGGATTCCCTGACCCAGGGGCCGCATCAGCTTCTCATCCTCGATAACCAGGGCCATGGCACGCAGATGCTGGGCAAAAACAACGGCCTGGAGGAGGCCATCTTCCAATGGTTGGCGGAGGTGACCGCAAAATGACGCAGCATCGGAAATCGTACCTGAGATTTGTGAGATGGGCGATCCTTCTGCTGGCCGCGCTTCTGGCGGGATGCCGCGGCGCTGCGCCCGCTCCCACCATGCAGCCAGCGCCCACTGGCCCCGCGCCCACCCCTCGCCCGACCGTCCCCATCGTTCCCACCTCCACGCCCTCGACCAAAGCGCCGCCGGCCATGAAATCGGTGCTGCCGGTGGATCTCACAACCGCGGACGGCGTGCCCATCAAGGGCGACTACTACCGCCCGGCCCGCGAAAACGCTCCGGGCGTGCTGCTGGTGCACGGCTCGGGCCGAGAGCGCAGCGCCTGGCAATTGTTCGCCCGCCAGCTCATGGAGCAGGGATTTGCCACCCTGGCCATCGACTTGCGTGGCTATGGCGAAAGCGGCGGCCACGCTGCTGATCAGAACAAAATCGAGGATGTGACCGCCGCGGTGGATTTTCTCAAAGCCCAGGCCGAGGTCGATCCCGACAACATCCTCATCATCGGCGGGAAGGACGGCTCATGGTGGACGCTGGATTATGCGGCGAAACACCCGGAAATTCGGGCGGTGGCGCTCATCACGCCGGGCATTCACTACGACAAGAAATTCCTGAAGCAGGTGATGGTCGATTACGGCGACCGCCCCATCTTCATCGCTGTCAGCGACAACGAAGGGAACCATGACGAGAATGCTGTGAAAACAGCGAAGCTGTTGGACAAGCTGGCGACCGGGCCGCACGAATTGGTGGTGTTACATGATCCTGGCGGGGGGACGGGCCTGCTGATGCAGGAAAACGGCCTCGTCCCCAAACTGCTGGCGTGGCTTGCCTCGTTGCAGAACTGAGTGATCGTCCGAAAATGTAACGATCCTTTTCCCGAGGTATTCGCGTCGGCAAGACAAAGCCCCTCCTCGACCTCCGCTATGAACGCCGCTTCATCTCCTGCAAGGGAGCAGAGCGAGCGGATGAGGGAGGCCGGGGAGGGGCAAAGCTGGCGGCCGGGGCCGCGTTATTGCGTGATGGTTACAGTGCCGTTGATGGTTCCGTGGCTGATAGCATTGCCATTTGTATCCGACAAGGTGTCATCAGACCAGGTCAGAGATGTTGAGCCGGCGCTCTGAGGTGAAAATCGAATGTGAGCAATCACGCCCGAACCCGAAGCGCCTGGCTGGGAGCCATAGCTGAATCCGCCAAACGTGATCTTCCCGGCGGTGTTGTCAATATCGGGCCCCAACGCGCTGGTGTTGCGTCCCGTCGAGCCAAGGAATGGCCCAAGACTGGCGTCCTCGGCGTGGAGGATGTTGGGATCGAAATGAAGCGTAAACTGGAAGCCCCCGAGGTCGGAGACGTTGCTCACGCGCACATCCAGCGTAAACGCGCCATTGCCCAGGCTGTGTGAACTGTTGACGGGATATGGGTAAAGGGTGGTGCCGGTGATGGGCGTGGGCGTGGCGGTAGGCGTAGGCGTGGGTGTGTGGGTGGGCGTATTGGTGGGGGTGTTGGTGGG
>JALWDV010000618.1 GCA_027036755.1 Anaerolineae bacterium | reverse complement strand
GCAGCCCCCCCGTCTAATGAGGCCATGCTTGCAACCCCTCGCGCCCACCAACCCCGCCGGAACCCACTTCCGGCGGGCGCATAGAACAAAATTTCGCGCTGCGGCGGAAGTGCGTTCCGCCGCATGACTATGCCAAAATCGCATTTGGTTGTATAATCACTGCATCGCATTGCAACGACTCCACCGGTCCCCCCTTTCCCCCGCCATGACCGCAAAACGAGCTTTCGAATCCCCCTATCTCTACGGGCTGCATGATGCAGGCGGCGAGCATCTCATGCTGGAGATGGACGCGCCCGGCTGGGTGTTGATCACGGAAGCCATCGGATTCAATCCCGGCAACAAGCGGGGCAAGGATTACTCGCATCTCACCAATAACGGGCTCAGCGTGATGGTGCGGCTGAACGCGGGCTACGCGGGCGTGGGAACCATCCCCCACGAGGCGCACTACGAGGATTTCGCCCGTCGCTGCGCCAACTTCGTCGCGGCCAGCACGGGCGCGCACATCTGGATCATCGGCAACGAGCCCAATCATCCCATCGAATGGCCCGGCGCAGATTGGGATTGGGCCACGGCCCGGCCGCGCACGCCCGACTCGGTGGGAGAAAAGATTACGCCCGAACGTTATGTCAAAGCCTATCTGCTGGCCCGGGACGCCATCCGCGCCGCGCCCGGCCATGAAGATGATCTGGTGCTGACCGCGGCCATCGCCCCCTGGAACGCGCTCTGCACCTATCCCAGCAACCCCGCGGGCGATTGGATCGTCTATTTTCGGCAGATGCTCAAGCTGCTGGGACCCGACAACTGTGATGGCATCACCCTGCACGCCTACACCCACGGCGCCGATCCCAACCTCATCGATTCCGAGGCCCGCATGGGCGAGCCATATCAACGACGACGCTACGAGTTTCGCGTGTATCAGGATTTTATGAACGCCATCCCCTGGGAGATGCAGCATCTGCCTGTTTATCTCACCGAGGCGGATGAAAACGAGCCCTGGCGCAATGAGAACATCGGCTGGGTGCAACGGGCGTATGGCGAGATCGATTATTGGAACAAACGCCATCCCTTCCGCCCCATCCGCTCCCTCATCCTCTACCGTTGGTCGCAAAGCGATCAGTGGCACATCGAGGGCAAACAGGGCGTCATCGAGGATTTCAGGCAGGCTATGCCGCCGAAATATCGCTGGGATGTCCACCAAAAGAAAGCGCCGGCGCACCGCGCAACCATGCGGGTGACGTCGGCGCCCGAGTTCGGGCCCGCGGGCGAGACCATCACCGTAGACCTGGCTATCCGCAACATCGGCTCCATGACCTGGAAGAAGGGCGGGCGCAACCCGGTGCGGGTGGGCTATCATTGGCGCGACAAAAATGGCGAGATCGTACACGCCCCCGATTTCCGCACGGCCCTGCCCCATGACGTGAAACCAGGTGAATGGGTGGAGGTGGCGGCCGCGGTGGGGCTGCCCAGCATCCCCGGCAAATTCATCCTCATATTGGACATGGTGCACGAGGGCGTCACCTGGTTCGAGGAGCAGAAAAGCCGTCCCGCCCGGCGCACCATCGAGGTGAAGTTGACTGGTCGGGGCAAAGCCCTCGACGCGGTGTGGCGCTATCTGCAGCATCTCAAAGAGGAGAACCAGCAGCTCAAGCGCACTTATTTGGGCATCGAAGGCCCGCAGCCTCTGCTGGCATCCACCGGTCTGGACCTGGCCTCTAATCTGGGCGGCGATTATCTGGCCCTGGGCGCAGCGCCCGAAATCCCCAGGCCCGCCATGATCGATCTGGTGGACTCGCTTCCCCGCCGCACAGACAAGCAGTATGAGGCCCGGGAGTTGAGCCAGATCACCCACATCGCGGTGCACCACAGCGCCGCGCCCGCCAACATCCCCCCGCGGCGCATCGCCGAGTATCATGTTTACAGCGAATCGCACCAGTGGCCCGGCATGGGCTATCATTTCTACATTGGCCCGGACGGAACCATCTATCACACCCAGGACATGAATCTCATCGCCTGGCATGTGCACAAAAACAACAGCTACACCGTGGGCGTGTGCCTGGCCGGGAATTTCACCCGCACGACGCCGCCGCGCCTCCAACTGGACGCCGCGGCCCGGCTCATCGCCTGGCTGATGCAAGAGCTGCGCATTCCGGCCGAGTATGTGCTGGGCCACAAGGAGTTTCCACTCAACGCCACGGCCTGCCCCGGCTATCAGTGGGATAACGAGCGCAATTGGAAGAAGCTGCTGCTGGACGCCATTGACGCGGTGCGGACGGGAAAACGACGGACGCCGGTCAAGACCATCGAGCATTATGTGCTGTTCTGGAAGCACGCGGATGCCTGGGCCCGGGAGGACTGGCAAGGCGCGGTCGATTACATCGCCCGCTTCGACGCGGTCGCGGGGTTCTCGGAAGACGTGGCGCGTCTGGCCGAGTTGGTGACCATCGTGGGCGGGCCCGGGGGCGTGGGGCCGCAAGTGGAGGCGGGCCTGCGGGAAGCGGGGTGCATTGTGCAGCGCGTGGCGGGCAAGACTACGGAGGAGACGGCCGCGTTGCTGGGGCGCATGGCGCGGGAAGGGCGTAAACTGCTCGAATAGGGCGGCGGATCAGGTGGGGATGACGAAGAGGGGCCGTCCGGTTTGCGCCATGCGCAGCGTCTCGTTTTGTGGTAGACTTGGAGAAATCGCCCGTCTGAACGCTCATTTTTCATGCAAGGAGTGCTCCATGAAAAAAGGCATCCGAAAGCGTGCGTTCTTGTCCATCAGCACCTCTCTTCTCATACTGTTGGCAGGAATCCTGCTTGTTACACGTTATGCTGTCGCCCAAAGCGGGAACACCCCCGACTCTGCTCTCGCCCCCACCGGTCTGATCGCCTCTCCCTACATCGGTGAGACCACGCCCACATCCGTGGTGGTCGCCTGGGCCACTGATTCCGCCGGGGCCAGCGAGGTGCATTACAGCACCGATACAAGTTATTCCCAAACAGCCACCGCCACGTCATTTTCCAGCGATGGCAAATACTGGCACTCGGCCACCATCACGGGCCTGACAGCCGACACGGTTTATCATTACCGCGTGTTCACCGGCGGCGTCGATCTCACCCCGTGGTCGGACGTCACCTTCACCACCGCGCCGCCCGCCACTGCCACCCAGGTCACCTTTGCGGCCCTGGGCGATGACCGCCCGCCCTCGTTATCCGCCAATCCCACCCAGGCCGCCTTGGATGTGGCTTATCAGATGACGCAACAAAACTTCGATTTCGTCGTGCACGCGGGCGACATCGTGTACAGAGGCGGCGTCTGTTCGGGCAGTAACAGCGGTTGGAATCAATATCTGCGGGATTATTTCGACGTGTACGAGGCAACCATCAAACAAACGCCCTTATATCCTGTCGTCGGCACCCATGAACTGGGCAGCGGCAGCAACGTCTGCGGCTATCAAGCGTATACCGATGTTTACTATCTGCCCGAAAACGCGCCTTCGGGTGATGTAGAGCGCTATTACTCCTTCGATTGGGGCAACGTCCATGTCATCTCCCTGAACACTGAACAGAACTACGACGCAGGCAGCGCCCAATACAACTGGCTGGAAAGTGATCTGCAGAACACCGATCGCCGCTGGATCGTGGTCGCGTTCCACAACCCGCCTTATAGCTCTGGCCCCCACGGCAACGACACCAATGTCCAGGCCCAACTTGTCCCCCTGTTCGAACAATATGGTGTGGACGTCGTGCTCAACGGGCACGACCACGACTACGAGCGCACCTGCCCCATCAAGAACAATGCCTGCACCACCATCGACAATGGCGGGGTGGTGTATATTGTAACAGGCGGCGCTGGCTCCCCCCTCTATAATCGGGCGAACCCAAACGCCTGGTTTACGGCAAATTACAGCAAATCCTATCATTTCATGCTGCTTTCGGTGAACGACTGCCAGATGGATATCCAGGCCATCGACGACAGTGGGAATCAAATCGACAGCTATCAGATCGACAAGTGTCTGGGGAATTTCGCTCCCCAGGACAGCATCGGCGTTTCGGGCGGCAATGACGCCCAGCTTTCGTGGCAAAACGTGACCCAGGACAGCAATGGCAAAGGCGTCACCGTGGCGAAATATCATGTCTATCGCGATACGACGCCCTATCTGGGCCAGAACGCCACCCGGGTGGATACGGTGAACGGGCCTTTCGGCAACGCCATCACCTGGACGGACGCAAATCGCATCGGCAACGCCGCGGTCAATTACTTCTATTACGTGCGCTCGGTGGTGATGGACGGGCAGAAAGAAGTGCTCTCCGAGCCTTCCAACCCCACGGGCGAGTTCGATTTCGCGCTGACGCCGGAATAGTAAGCAGATTTCAGTGTTCAGCATCCAGTGTTCAGGAAAAACCATCATGCCCAAACGCCTCTCTCGCCTCCTTCCCGTCTTTGTCATCTTCGCCGTTCTGGCGTCGGGATTGCTGCTGATGATGCCCGGGGCAGCGGCGACCAGCCCGCCCGCGCCCCATCGCCCCGTCGCGCCCAACGGCGTCACGCCCGGCCAACCCTTCACCATGCCCTTCCCCCGCCTGGGCATGTGGTGGCCCGATCCCGAAACCCAGCCCCTGGACGACATCACCCGCTACGACTGGATCACCCTGTTCGATTATCAGGAGGAGTATGTCGAGAGCATCAAACAGCACAACCCCGACATCCTCATCCTCAATTCCACCAACGCCTGCGAACTGGGCTACCAATGGGATCCCGAGGTGCGGGAAATGCCCGCGGAATGGTTTCTCACCCAGGTGGGAACCACGCTAACCCAGGACGTGAACGCCACCGAGACCATCTTCCACGTGGCCGCAGTCACCGTCACCGATGGCGTGAACACCTATGACCTGTTCGTCAAAGGCGATGCCGCTGTCATCGAGGGCGAAAGCGTCAAGATCATGGGCGTGAACAAATCCGCCAAGACCCTGGTCGTGCAGCGCGGTTTTGGCAGGCCCGCATCCGCGCATAATGCGGGCGTGCGCATCGCCGCGCACATCAGCTTCTGGCCCGGCACGTGGGTGATGAACCTGAGCACCCTCTCGCCCACCGCGGTCATCAGCACCAGCGCACAGCCCGAACGCTGGGGGGATTACAACGCCCGGGTGGGCGTCGATCTCATCGCCGATCCCCACTGGGACGGCCTGCTCATCGACCGTTCGGACCCCAACCAGAGCTGGCTGGTGAGCAGCGGCTACGCCCGCACCATCGACCCCGACCAATCCAACACCCTGCTCACCGATTACAGCGCCTTTGACGCGGCCTGGAATGAGGGCTTGCGCCAGTACGAAGAGAAAGTGCGGGCGGGCGTGGGAGATGATCGGCTGATCTTCGCCAACTGGGGCATGAACAACTACGACTTGCTCAACGGCAACAACTTCGAAGGCTTCCCGCCCGAGAGCGCGGACGACTGGCCCAACTGGCGCAACGTCATGTTCGGGCCTTTCGATGATCACAAAGGCAACTACTTTGATTGGATGGCCCAGACCCGGCAGCCCAACATGACCATGATCGAGACCTATGAGATCGACGGTTACCACGAAAACAACCCCTGCGACGATCCCGGCTTCGTCCCCAACTACCGCAAGATGCGCTTTGGCCTGGGCAGCGCCCTGCTCAACGACGGGTTTTACAGCTACGAGATCGGCACCAACGGCCACGGCAGCCTCTGCCTGCTGTGGTTCGACGAATACGACAATGCGGGCGCGGGCCGCGGCTATCTGGGCCAGCCCCTGGGCCCGGCCTATCGCCTGGACGACCAGCTTCCCATCCTGGGCGAGAATTTGATTCGGGGCGGGGATTTCGAGACCGCGGACGATATGAGCCAGTGGCGCCTGTGGGCCGACGTCGACAACGGCTATCAGGCCAGCTTCAGCCAGGATGCGACCACCGCGGCCACGGGCAGCGCCTCGGGCCGGATGGACATCACCCAGACCCAGGGTGTAGACTGGCAGGCGTCGCTGGAGAACGAGCCGCTGGAGGTTATCTCGGGCACGGAATACACGCTCAGTTTTTGGGCCAAAGCGGATCGGGAGCGGCCCCTCAGCGCCTGGGTGCAGCAAAATCAGGCCCCGTGGGAGGGATACATCTATTTCGAGGACGCGTCCCTGACCACCGAATGGCGGCATTTCGAGATGACCGCGCGGGCCACGGGCAGCGACAGCCAGGCCGTGTTCGATTTCGGCCTGGGCCAGGCCCTGGGCGCGGTGTGGCTGGATGACGTGCAACTGCGCCAGGGCAATCCCGACGTGTGGCGGCGGGATTACGAGGGCGGGACCGTCCTGGTCAACGCCGCCGCCATCACCCACACCATCACGCTGGACCGCATCTATCGCAAGATCGACGGTGGGCAAGACCCCGCGCATAACGACGGCAGCCCCACCGCAGAGGTCACCCTGGGCCCGCGCGACGCCATCATTCTCCTCCGTGAAGACATCTATCTGCCCCTCATCACCGTCACCGCGCTCAACGCCACCGAATTGCGGTTGAGTTGGGGTGCGTCCCAAATGAGTTGGAAAGTTAAAATAATCCATTCATTAACGGGGCGCTTCGCGCCCGCGGCCAGCGCCGGGGGATGAATTCCCCCGGCTAGAAACAGCGCCCCTGCGGGGCTAGCCGGATTTATCCGGCGCTGTTTTGTAGCCCGGCGACTTCATCGCCGGGCGGACGTGGCAAACGCTTCAACCGAAAAAGGGCGCACTTTTTCCTTCGCGCCTTCGTATCTTCGTGTCCTCGTGGCCTTTTTTCAGGAAGGCCAATCTTCCAACCAAATGTGAATTGCTGGCGCTCCTGCAAATCGTTTGTAAGAACTGCGCATCGGTGGTATGATAGAAAAGTTGAAAGTCGACAACGGCTCATTGATCTTCGATTTGGCTGCCATTGGTCGTAGGTTGATGTTTTTTGAAATGGCTGAGTTTTTCGGAGTTACAAGTAAATGAACATTTATGTTGGCAATTTGCCATACAGCACCACTGAAGATGAACTGAAAAACCTTTTCGCACAATATGGCCAAGTCGTTTCAGCCATCATCATCTCCGACCGCTACACGGGCAGATCCAAAGGCTTCGGATTTGTGGAGATGGCTGTGCAGCGAGAAGGCGAGACAGCCATCGCCGAATTGGATGGGTATCTCTTCAACGGGCGCAATTTGCGCGTCAACATGGCCCGTCCGCGCGATGAGCGTCCTCGCCGACGACGCGACGACGATTGGTACTAAAGCGCACCTCACTTACGCACACTGAGAGCGAGCAGCCCTGGTTGCCCGCTCTTTTTTGGTGATGATGAGCAAACCTCGCACAGGCTCGCCCCAAACCGCCACCCCGCGCCAAAAGGCCTGGATATCCCGGCTGCGGCCCGAACTGCATCGGTTTTTTCCGGATGAAGAACGTCATCTGGATATTCGCGTGGCGGGCCCGCCCGATCTCCGCACCTACTCGCGGATTTATCCCTTCACCATCCTGGCCGATGGCCTGCCCCTGACCGACATCCTGGTCAAAGTCCCCCACGGACGCAAGGTCGCGGACGTGGAGCGGGCCTTGCGGGCCGGGCGATTGCTGATGCAGCGCTTTGCCCCCGAGCCGCATCTCAACGTTCCTCGCGTGTTGGGGCGGTGGCAAGACCCGCCCGCGCTGATCATGGAAAAAGCGCCCGGCGATCCCCTCTTCCTGCGCCTGAAGGATTGTCGCAACTGGGCCGGCGAAGCGGGCTGCCAGTTGGCGCAGCATTTCATCGAGCGGGCGGGACGATGGCTGGCTCTGCTGCACGAGACGCCCGCGCCGGCCTGGGCTCGCCCGGCGCCTGATCCCATCGAAAAGATGGAAACGCTGCTGCCGAAGCTGCGCGGCCACGGGCTGGACCCGGTGGAGGAAAAACGCCTTCGGGAGCAGATCGGCGTTTTGGGCGCAGCACAGCGCCCGGACGCCATCCCCTTGCACGGCGATTACACCCTGCGCAACATCCTCTGCCAGACGCCGCACGAGATCACCGTGCTGGATACAGAACTCGCCATCCGCGGCGACCCGGCGCTGGATATCGGCTGGTTCATCGCGGCCGTGCGCTTCATCGACAAATGGCATTTGTTCGCGGGCGAGATGGCCTACACGGCCGCGGTCATTCGTCAGATCGAGGAGAAGTTCCTGCGGGGCTACGAAACCATTCGGGCCCTGCCGCCCGCGGCGATCATTCGGGCTTACGCGAGTTTGCGGCTGTTGGAGCGCTGGGTGGAATACGCGGAATATCAGCAGACCCGCAACATCGCGGGCCTGCGCAACCTGATCATCCGTCGGGTCAACCAGCATTTTGTGCGGGCGAGTTTGCGCCGCTGAATCCGGCCCTCGTTCGTCAAGCAATTCCAAATTTCAGTAGATCACGATTTCATCCGCAAGCACACGCCGAATAAATTCAGGTCTCAAGGCGTTCCGCCGCATGTCCCTCTTCAGGGACATTTTCGGCGCGAAAGGCGTCTGTCTGCGCAGGCAGACAGGCGGCCCATCTAATCACCCTTCCTTATCTCCTCCCCCGCCCGTCTCGAAGCGGGGGAGGAACAAAAGGTGGGGGCCGCCCTTGGCCCTGATTTCAAATCGGTGGGCCAGGCCAGTGAAAGTCGTGAAGTACTGAATTTAGAATCCATAAGAGGCAAGAGGACGATTCCATCC
>JALWDV010000617.1 GCA_027036755.1 Anaerolineae bacterium | reverse complement strand
CCATCTTGAGTTTCATGCGTTCTCTGCCTTGCAACGCATCGTCGGGCAGAGTTCCAAATTGCAAATCGCCTTTGATGGTGTCGTAGGGGCCGCGGTTGGTGTCGCCGTGGACGTATTCTATATCGACCAGGTTGTTCAAATAGCCGCCATCGATCAAGCCTTGACCATAGGAGGGCGCCATGATGCCCACAGCGAACCCTTCGATGCGAGGGTTGATGATCTTGGTCGAGCGCAGTTTGGATTGCGTGCCAATGCCAACCCATCTGGGATCGTGGATATCGGAAATGAAGGTGGGATCGATGAGCTTGATATTATCGGGGTACCACCAGGAAAGCCATTCATCGCCCACATTGCCGGGGAAGTTGGCCGTGGCGCCGCCCTGATTGTTCCAGGCCAGGAAGCTATTGAGAACTTCGGTGGCGCCATCACGGGTGCCGCTGATGATGCCAAACACGCCGCCGGCGTTGCCATAGGCCACATTGCCATCGAAGCGTTTGAGCGCCACCTGATGATAGCTGACCTGGGCTCCGCTGCCGGTGTCGGTGACGACCTGACTGACGGTGTCGATGGGGGTGCGGGCGATGCCATAAGCGAAATTGCTGGAGCCGTTGACGATGTTGTCGACGAATTCCACATTCATGCCATTCATCCAGAATCCATGCCCATGAAAACCCCAGTCTTCGACCGCTTCACGCCGTTTCCAGTCTTTCACGCTACCGCGGCCCAGACCGTGGGTGTCGATGGCCATGTTCCCTTCGTAGACGCCCTGCTCGTCACCCGCTTCGGTGACGAACGCAGAGCCATAAACGCCGTAAGCGACGTTCTTCTTCATAACCGCGTTGCTGGAATGGTTGACGTATCCCCAGCCAGGCGAGCCAATGACGACGTTTCCGTAGATGTAGCCGGGGGCGCCCTGCCAACCAGCCCTGTGGAAGTGCACGGGATAGCGGGCTGCCTGGTTCGCGCCAATGTAGGTGGCTTCGTCATTTTCATTGAACCTGGTTTCGTCCAGGGGGCGGCTTTTGTCGGTGCGGCCCAGGTTGAGGAATTGGGCGTACCGGATGTTGACATCGTTGTTGTGCATGAACAGCACATGGCCGCTATGCTCGATGCGCTCCGTCCGGTCGGTGTAACCGCTCACTGAGTCGTCCGATTTGATGATCACGTTGCGGGTGAGATTGGCGACATGCACCTGAAGCTGCACATTGCTGATGGTGTGATCGGGAATGAGATGGTCGTAATTCAGCGGCGAATCCAGGGTGATGGCAGCGCCATTGATGGCGGTGATGGTGCGTTTTTCTGATTCCTGACCATTTTCGTTGACGCCCAACACCACCACTTGGTCGCCCACTCGCCAACCTTGCGGCGTTTCGGCCAGCGACAGCGTGTCGGAGCCCGCGGTTGCGCCATCGCCCGCCAGGGCTGCGTAAGGCGTTTTGGCGGCGCCTGCAATCACCAGGCGTCCAAATGTGATCAAGCCCTGGCCAATTCGCAGCGGATCGTAATCGGGGCTGGCGGGATCATCGGTGATCATGCCCTCATCATTGTAATCTTTGATGATAATCGTTGCAGTCTTGTTCGCTCGGATGGGATGTTTGGGCGTCCCGATGCGAACATAGCTGCCTGGCATCGTCACCAGCGTATCGACGATGAGCTGAGTGTCGTCCTTGTGGTAGAACAAAAGCCGTCCATCCACCCGAAGGGTGCGGAGGTGGGTGTTGATCTTGCCGTAAATCTTGACTCGATGCCTGGTGTGAATGATGACCCGGGCGCCGTCATCAGGCACGCGGCCATCCTTCCAGGTGAGAGGATTGTTCCAGCCGCCGCTGCGGACCGTTTCGTGCGTGGCCAGAGAATCCGCCACCATATTCCGCACGAGACGATCTTCGCGGCGCATGACCTTGCCGCGAGGGCCGTCCTCCAGCCCGCCGCTGCAAAACTGGCTGTTTTGGCGGACGGTGTCGATATAGCTGTCGTTTACAGGCGCCAGCGCCGATGCAACCGTGACCAGCACAACTCCCAAAAGCAGTGCTGCAACCAGCGCGACGAATTGTCGCGATCGTATTTGCATGTGAGACCTCCTCAGTAACTGGATTTTTGGTGGCGAGAAAGCGAGAGGCATAGAGGCCCCCATCCACGCGGCTACTGATGGTTTAATGGCGGCGAGTCAAGAAGCTGAACGTGGCGTGCAATGGTCCCCTATGATCAGTTGATGAAAAAGTTTATCTTATCTCATATTCGATTACAAATTATTTGACGTAGGATGTTTGACAATCAGGACGGCGTCGGGCGTTTTGTTTTTGTCATATCGGTTCTGACCTGACGCAACATTCACGCAACCTGCATCGCCTTTTCTGCGTAGAGAACAATAGCAACTACACAGGCCACGGCGAGAAAACGCTTGCCGCAGCAACGTTCGCCATTTGTGCAACCCTTGTCATGCGTAAAACGTCAAACGTCAGGCCGTTATCGCCAAAGACGCGTCCTGCAATGAGCCATGACATCGTTACAGCAGAGTGACGTTTGATGCTTGACAGCCTGCCCTGAGCGAAGCCGAAGGGTTTTACGGTCTTGGCGTGTCGCCAGTTTGCGGCTCTAGCCTTCAAAGTTTGACACGTGAGCTGTATAGTCACGATGATTAAAATGAAAAGGGTGCGTCCCAAATGAGTTGGAAAGTGTAACTACTAAGGTCGTCACCCGAAAACCACTAAGAACACTAAGACACAAAGGCACAAAGGGAAATTTATACATTTTTTCTTCGTGTTCTTAGTGCCTTT
>JALWDV010000616.1 GCA_027036755.1 Anaerolineae bacterium | reverse complement strand
GCGGGGGAGGGCCGGGGTGGGGGCCAAGTCCAGCGGCCAAGGCTGCAAAACTGACGAACGCTGTCTTGAACGTTGACTCGGCAGGCCTACCTTGGTAGCTACCGAAAATCTCTCGTTACGTCATTTCGACGACCGCAGGGAGGAGAAACCTCCTCGTTAGCAAGGGGATTTCTCGGTCGCTGCGCTCCCTCGAAATGACGTAGGAGAGACGTAATGCGTGATAGGTGATGCGTGACGACCTCACGTATTACGCATTACGCATCACGTTCGTTGCAGACTCGCCCGACGCGGGCTTTGCGAACCTTCAGCAATCAGCAAGCGTTCTATTTACGAAGCAGACGCCATGAGCGGCAGCACGCCGATAAGGAATGAAAATAGAACGCAGACACATCTGATGTCCGCAGATTCTCGCAGATTATCCTGGTTTTATCTGTTCTTATCTGCGCATATCCGCTTTTTCTGGTAACTGTTAACGCACCCTGGTCAATAAACCACAAAGGGCGCTAAAGCACTACGAACACGAAGAAAAAATGTATAAATTTCCCTTTGTGTCTTTGTGTCTTAGTGTTCTTAGTGGTTTTCGGATGACGGACCGGTGACGACCTTAGTAGTTACTTTTTCTGCGTCATCTGCGTTCTATTTACGGAACAGTCCAA
This sequence comes from Anaerolineae bacterium, assembly GCA_027036755.1. Lineage (GTDB taxonomy): Bacteria > Chloroflexota > Anaerolineae > J102 > J102 > M2005. The sequence goes on along the minus strand of JALWDV010000616.1, from coordinate 8,023 downwards.
CGGCAGGCGTCCCTGCACCGGTACCGATGAAACTCCCTTGTTACGTCATTTCGACGACCCCAGGGAGGAGAAATCTCCTCGTTAGCAAGGGGATTTCTCGGTCGCTGCGCTCCCTCGAAATGACGTAGGAGAGACGTAATGCGTGATACGTGATGCGTGACGACCTCACGCATTACGCATTACGAATCACGCCCGTTGCAGATTCGCCAAACGTGGGATTTGCCAATCTTTCTGCAACCAGCGATCATTCTATCATTCTATTTTCAAAGCAGGCGCCGCGCGCGGCAGCGCTCCGACACGGACGAAAATCCTTTGTTACGTCATTTCGACGACCGTAGGGAGGAGAAATCTCCTCGTCTTCAAGGGGATTTCTCAGTCGCTGCGCTCCCTCGAAATGACGTGGGAGAGCTTATTTTCATAGCAGGCGCCGCGCGCGGCAGCGCTCCGACACGGACGAAAATCCTTTGTTACGTCATTTCGACGACCGTAGGGAGGAGAAATCTCCTCGTCTGCAAGGGGATTTCTCAGTCGCTGCGCTCCCTCGAAATGACGTGGGAGAGCTTATTTTCATAGCAGTCCAACGGCGGGCGAGCCCGCGCCGATACCGATGAAAGACGAGGACACGGATTGACACGGCCTTCGGTCACAGATTTTTTGAATTATCCGTGTTTTTCTGTGTTCATCCGTGTTCTATTTTCAAAGCAGGCTCTAAACTGCTGCAGCGTCGCCGGATCGTCCCGCCTCCACAATCGCTTCGATGATCTGCGTGTAGCCGGTGCAGCGGCAGATGTTGCCGGTGATGGCCTGGGCCGCATCGTTGGCGTCGGGGTGAGGGCGTTCGGCCAGGAGGCTGGCGGAGGACATGATGAAGCCCGGCGTGCAATAGCCGCACTGCACCGCGCCGTCGTGGGTGAAGGCTTCTTGCACGGGATGCAGGCGGAAGTCGTCGGCCAGGCCCTCGACGGTGACCACCGAAGCCCCATGCGCCCGAGCCGCGGGCGTGATGCACGCCAGCACGGTGACGCCATCCAGCCACACGGTGCAGGCCCCGCATTCGCCCTCGCCGCAGCCTTCCTTGACGCCGGTCAAAAAGCCCCGCTCCCGCAGCGCGTCCAGCAGGGTGAGGTGAGAGGCGTCGGGCAGGGTGACCACGCGGCCATTCAGACGCAGCGTCACATCGCTGTGCGCGGGCAATTGGGCGGAGGAGGGTGCGGGAGGATAGCGCCCGTCGGTGTCGCCCCACAACATCACCGGATCGCCGATCCAGCCCTTGCGCTCGCGGCCCTCGGCCAGTTGCTCCAGGGCCCGCCGGGTGATGACTCCCGCCAGATGCCGACGGTACTCGGCCGAGGCCCGGATGTCGTCGATGGGGCTGATGGCTTCCTGGATGAGCTCCGCTGCGGTCTCGATGACCTCGGGCGTGAGTTTGCGCCCGACCAGGGATTCTTCCGCCGCGGTCGCCCGAACAATGGTGGGGGCCACCGAACCGAACGCGATGCGGGCGTCGGTCACCACATCGCCATCGAAATCCAGCATCACCGCGATATTCACCAGGCTGATGGCCTGGGCGCGGCGCAACCCCACCTTGATGAAGGTTCCGCGGGCCGTCTCGGGCGGCAGCGGAAAGCTGATGTCCACGATCATCTCGTCGGGCCGGGCGTCGGTGCGGCGCACGCCGTGGAAGAAGTCGGGAAAGGCCAGGGTGCGACGGCCCGCGGCCGAGGCCAGGGTGACGCGGGCGTCCAGCGCCCACAGGGCGGGGATGGTGTCGTTGGCCGGGGACGCGGTGGCGATGTTGCCGGCGATGGTGCCCCGGTTGCGGATTTGCGGCGATCCCACCTCCCAGCAGGCCCGCAGCAGGGGCCAGGCGCGCGCATTGATGACCGGATCGGCCACAGCCAGGTTGTGGGTGACCAGCGGGCCGATGTGCACCATGCCGTCCTTCACGGTGATGCGGTCGAGGCCGGGCAGGCGGGAGATGTCGATGAGGGCGCGCGGGGGCGGCGCGCCATGTTCGATCTCCACCAATACGTCGGTGCCGCCAGCGATGAGGCGGGTCGGGCCTAACGGCGCGTGGGCGGCCAGAGCGTCGAGAGCTTCTTCGAGGGTTTGCGGAATGATGTAGTAGGAGCTGAGCATGGGAAGGAAAATTGAAAAGTGAAAAAGGAAGTAACTGCTAACGTACTCGACTTCAAGCCTTTAAAAGCCACGAAGGCTCGAAGTTTTTCGAAGGCACGAAGAAAAAATAGTAACTGCTAACGTACCCCGGTTAACAAACCACAAAGGGCACAAAGGCACTAAGAACACGAAGAAAAAATGTATAAATTTCCCTTTGTGCCTTTGTGTCTTAGTGTTCTTAGTGGTTTTTGGGTGACGACCTTAGTAGTTACAAAAAATAAAGAAAAATACTTCGCACCTTTATCTTCTTCGCGTCTTCGTGGCAAAAAGTGGTGGTGAGACCTTAGTCGTTACAAAAGGAGAAAGTATGAGAGAGGCAAAATCTATCGAACGAATTGTAGCGCAGGCAAGAGGATGTGGCAACCGTGGGAAGGGAATGCACTTCACACCCCCGGCTTTTTCCCTCTCTCCGGCATCGCTGGTATGATTGAGGTGCAATGTCCAATGTCCAAAGTCCGAAGTCGGCAACTTCGACCACGCCCATGAACCGCATCGCCCGCGCGGCCAGCCTGGTGATGGCGCTGTTCATCGTCAGCCGCGTCCTGGGCCTGGTGCGCGAGATGGTCATCGGCGCACAATTCGGGGCCAGCGCCGAGCTGGACGCGTATCTGGCAGCGTTTCGTCTGCCCGACCTGCTCTTTACCCTGGTGGCGGGCGGAGCCCTGGCCTCCGCGTTCATCCCCACCTTCAGCGAGCGGCTGGCGCTGAAGGATATCGACGGGGCCTGGACCCTGGCTTCCAAGGTGGGCAATCTGCTGCTGCTGAGTTTGATCGCCCTGGCCGCGCTGGCGGGCCTGCTGGCCCGGCCTCTGGTGGCGCACGTCATCGCCCCTGGCTTCCCGCCCGCACAACAGGCCCTGACCGTTGAGCTGATGCGCTGGATGTTGGTGAGCACCGTCATTTTCGGCGTCAGCGGCCTGCTCATGGGCATTCTCAACAGCTTTCATCATTTTTTGCTGCCCGCCCTGGCGCCGGTGCTCTACAATCTGTCCATCATCCTGGCCGCGTGGCTGCTGACGCCCGTCATGGGGATTCACGCCCTGGTCGTGGGCGTGGTCGCGGGCGCATCCCTGCACCTGCTGATCCAGGTTCCGGGGCTCATCCGCCAAAAGGCCCGCTGGACGCCCTCACTGAGCCTGGCGGATGCCGGCGTGCGCGAGGTGCTGCGGCTGATGGCCCCGCGGGTGCTGGGCCTGGCCATCGTGCAGATCAACTTCATCGTCAACGTGTTTCTGGCCTCGCATCTGGTGGAAGGCAGCATCAGCGCCATGAACTACGCCTGGCTGATCATGCTGCTGCCCCAGGGCGTCTTCGCCCAATCCATCGCCACCGCGGCCTTCCCCACTTTCTCGCATCAGGCGGCGCTGGGCCAGCGACGGGCCATGCAGCACACCCTGGGCGGGCTCTTCTCCCTGCTTATTTTTCTCACCCTGCCCTCTGCGGTGATCCTCATCCTGCTGCGCCAGCCCATCGTGGCTCTGTTGCTGCAACGGGGCGCGTTCGACGCCCGCGATACGCAGATGACCGCGTACGCCCTGGGATTTTTCGCGCTGGGCCTGGTGAGCCACGCGCTGGTGGAGGTCTCCGCCCGCAGTTTCTACGCCCTGAAGGACACCAAAACCCCGGTTTTCATCGGCGTGGCGGCCATGGGCCTGAATGTGCTCCTCAGCCTGTTGCTGATCAACCCCCTGGCCATCGGCGGCCTGGCCCTGGCCAACGCCACCGCCACCACCCTGGAGATGATGGCGCTGCTGTGGATGTTACGGAAGAAGCTGGGCGGCTGGGAGGAACGGCGGGTGTTCATCAGTCTGGGGCGGGCCGCGCTGGCCTCGGCGCTGATGGCGGGCCTTGTCTTCGGGCTGATGGGGCTGTGGCCCGACCTGTCATTGCAATGGCGGGCGCTGATCTTCGGGCCGATGGCCGCGGGCGTCTACTTGCTGCTCTCCCTGCTGATGAAATCGCCCGAGCTGGCCGCTCTGCCCCGCATGTTGCGGCGAGGATGAAAGGGAGAAGGGATGGGGTGTTGGAGAGATCGTAGCAGAGGGGCGGCCCGGGCGCAAAGGCCCGTTCACGAGCTATCTTTCACCCTATTAAGGGGGCAGGGGGGACAAAGAGAGGCTGGGAGGAGGGAAATCGCCCTCCTGCCTCTTGTGGATTCTAAATTTGGAATTGCTGCACGCCGTTCTTCGCTGGCTGTTTGGCAAACGCAAAAGGCTAAAGTATCATTTCGTTATGAACATGACACTAGGACAATTGGCCGCTGCGTTGCGGCTGCCGTGCCATCACCCCGACATCGTCATCACCCACATCAGCCCCGATTCCCGGGAGATCGGGCCCGGAGGATTGTTCGTGGCTTATGCTGGCGTCAGCGTAGACGCTCACCAGTTTATTCCTCAGGCTGTGGCGGCGGGCGCGCGGGCGGTGGTGGGCGAGCAGGCGATTTCCGGTCTGCCCGTTCCTTATCTGCGAGTGAGTGACGCCCGGCGGGCGTTGGGCGCGCTTTTCGCCGCGTGGCAGGGCTTCCCCAGTCAGGAGATGGGAGTCATTGGCGTGACCGGCACAGATGGCAAGACCACCACCAGCAATCTCATCCACAGCATTTTCACCGCTGCGGGCTTGCGCACGGGCCTGCTGACGACGGTCAACGCCCGCATTGGCGAGCAGGTGTATGAAACGGGCTTGCACACCACCACGCCCGCCGCGCCCGATCTGCAACGCTATCTGCGCGAGATGGCGAATGCGGGCGGAGCCTGGGCAGTGTTGGAAACCACCTCCCACGGTCTCAGCCAATGGCGGGTGGCTGGCGTGGCCTACGATATCGCTGTGGTCACCAACATCACCCATGAACATCTGGATGAGCACGGCGATTATGAGGGTTACCTGCGGGCCAAGGCCCGGCTGCTGGAGCTCATCCAGTGCTCGCCCGCCAAGCCCGACATCCCGCGGGCGGCTGTGCTCAATGCGGATGATGGCTCTTACGCCGCGTTGAGCCGGTTTCCGGCGCCGCGGCGGATAAGCTATGGGATCGAGCAGGGAGATGTGCGGGCGGAAGAGATCGAGCATGGGCCCGGGGGGCTGCGCTTCGTTGCAACGGGCCTGGGGCGACGATTGCGCATCGAGACGCCGCTGATGGGACGGTTCAACGTGTACAACAGCCTGGCGGCCATCGCCACGGCTTTGGTCGCGGGCCTGGACGATGACGCCATCCGCCAGGGGCTGGCCCAGGCGCCGCCCATCCCGGGCCGCATGGAACGCATCGACCGGGGTCAGGATTTCATCGCCATCGTGGATTTCGCCCATACGCCTTTTGCCCTGGCGGCTGCGCTGGAAACGGCCCGGACGATGACCCAAGGGCGCGTCATCGTGGTTTTTGGCTCGGCGGGCTTGCGCGATGTGGCCAAGCGGCGCATGATGGGGGAGGTCGCGGGCAGGCTGGCGGATCTGGCCGTGATCACGGCGGAAGACCCGCGCACTGAGGATCTGAACAGCATCATGGCGACCAGCGCCCGGGCGTGCAGAGATGCGGGGGGAGAGGCAATCGTCATCGCCGACCGCTACCTGGCGATCCAGCGGGCCTTGAGCGAGGCCCGGGCGGGCGATGTCGTGATGGTGTGCGGCAAGGGGCATGAGCAATCCATGTGTTTTGGCGAGATCGAGTATCCCTGGGATGACCGCGTCGCCCTGGCTCACGCCCTCGATGTGCATTTGGGACGACGAAATGACAATCCGCCATTCCGGCTCCCCACAAATGAATCTTCGGCGTAATTCAACATAATCGAGATTCGACAAAATTTTATAAAATAGAATTCATCTTACAGAGTGAGGTTTTTCGCAAGAGGATTTTTCCTGTATAGTAATTGCGTTGTTTTTATTTTTTCCTCTTTGCATCCAAACCACTCACCAAGAGGGAGGCTTTTCATGGCAAAAGTTGTTGTTATCGGCTCAGGGTTCGCCGGGCAGACGGCCGCGCTTTATCTGGGCGACGCCCTGGGCAAAAAGCATGAAATCACCGTAATCAATAAATATGACGTTTTTGGTTACACGCCTTCCTGGGTGTGGGTGGGCGTGGGCCAAATGGAGCCGGAGAAGACCACATTCAAGTTGAAACCGGTTTACGACAAGTTTCACATCAATTTCGTGCAGGGAACGGCCCAATCGATTTATGTGGACGAGCAGTATGTGTTGGTGGATAAAGCCAATGGCGGGGGCGAAGAAAAAGTGTCGTATGATTATCTTGTGATCGCCACCGGGGCCAGGCTGAATTTTGCGGGCACGCCCGGCCTGGGCCCGCACGATGGCTACACCACCTCCATCTGCTCGCTGCCCCATGCCATAAACGCCCGCGACAGGCTCTTCGAGGCTATCGCCCGGATGGAGAAGGGCGAACGGCAGAAGATCGTGGTGGGAACAGGGCATCCCGGCGCTACATGCCAGGGCGCGGCCTTCGAGTATATCACCAACATCCACAAGGTGTTGGAGAGCCGAGGCATTCGCGACAAGGCTGATCTCCTCTGGCTTTCCAACGAGCCCGCTCTGGGTGATTTTGGCGTGCGCGGACTGCGTATCAAAAAGAAAGGGCGGACGCTCACCAGTGAGGAGTTCATTCGCGCTGCATTCGAGCTCTACGGCATCAAGTGGCAGGTGCAAACAGGGGTGCGCAAGGTCGAGCCCGGAAAGATTTACTGGGAGAATTATGCGGGCGAAGAGGGAGAGACGGATTTCGATTTCGCCATGCTCATTCCGCAATTTCTGGGCCCAGGATTCACCTATTACGACAAAGATGGCAATGATGTGACGAATCAGATGGCCAACAAGGGCGGATTTGTCCTGGTCGACGCCATCTATGGGCTGGACTGGGACACCCTGGCCGAGACGCCCGAGGCCTGGCCCGCGGTTTATCAGAATCGCAAATACAAGAACATCTTCGCAGCGGGCATCGCGTTCGCCCCGCCGGGCTCTATCTCGAAGCCATTCGTCAATCCAAACGGCCTTCCCATCACTGCGGCGCCGCCTCGCACCGGCATGATCTCCGGCATCATCGGGCGTATCGTGGCTCTGAACATCATCGATCTCGTCAAGCGGGGACGCATGACCCACGCCGAGCGCATGACTGAGATGTTCGCAGCCTGTATCGCGTCGATGGGAGATTCTTTGTGGGACGGCAGCGCCGCCACCATCGTCATCTATCCGGTCGTGCCCGATCCCCGCACGTATCCCAATGAAGAAGGCCGCGACCTCTTTGTCACCGATATGGAGATGGGGCTGGCCGGCGCGTGGATGAAGCGCATGATCCACACCACGTTCATGCACAAGCTTCAGGGACGCATCGGCTGGAAGCTCATTCCCGAATAATTCGCTCTCGCGATTCCCCACACCTGATGGAGGTTATGACTTATGACTTTTGAAATCACCGAAAAAGACGCCAAGAAGATGAACAACAAGTTGATTCAGCTCTGGCGCTTTATCGTCCTCAACCTCAAGATACTCAAGGCAGTGGATCACAGCAAGCGATCCTAGAGCCTGTTATGAACTTCTTGCCAAATTCTAATCGTTTTCCTATCATTCGCCTTTCGATTCGCCGCGGATGACGCTGAAAAATCGGATCGTCGCGGATTTTCGCAGAAAAAAGTAGCTACACATCGTCCGAGACTGTGCTCGGAAGATGCGCCCTTTTGGGGCAGCATGTAGCAAGACGTCTGCCACCCCCGCCGGGGGATAAAGTCCCCCGGCTAGAAACAGCGCCCCTTCGGGGCTAGCCGGATTTATCCGGCGCTGTTTTGTAGCCCGGCGACTTCATCGCCGGGCGGACGTGGCAAACGCTTCAACCGAAAAAGGACGCACCCAA
>JALWDV010000615.1 GCA_027036755.1 Anaerolineae bacterium | reverse complement strand
GGTGGGGGTGGGGGCGGGGTGTTGGGGGGTGGGGGTGGGGGAGGGGCGCTGGTGGGCGTGGCTGTGGGCGGCACGCTGGTGGGCGTGGCTGTGGGCGGCACGCTGGTGGGTGTGGCTGTGGGCGGCACGCTGGTGGGCGTGGCCGTGGGCGGCACGCTGGTGGGCGTGGCTGTGGGCGAAGAGGGTGGGTAGGTGTACGTATCGATCACCGTGCCGCTGCGATTGATGAACTTGTAAGTGATGCTGGTCTCGTTGGCCTCCACGAGCATGGCGCCGAAGTCGCCGTTGTATCGGGCCCGACTCTGGGGCAGGATCTGATCGAATCCGTAGATGTGGTTGCCGCCCAGACCGTTGACGAAGTAGGGGATATTCCCGATCTGCAGCCGCTCATAGTCGTGATCATGACCATTGAGCACTGCGTCCGCGCCCCATTCTTCGAAGGGCCATTGCATCCAGGAGGTGGAGCCATGCGGCCCGCTGGAGTAGGCTGCGCGATGAAAAGCGACCAGGTTCCATTTGGCGTTGGAGCGGGCCAATTGGTTCTTCAACCATTGTCCTTGCCTCGAATTGCTGGAATGGCCGTCAGGCTCACGCTCTGTATTGAGGATGAAGAAGTGGACGGGCCCCCAGACGAAATCGTAGTAGCGCTCGTTGTCTGAGTTGCTGGTGAAGTCAACGCCAGGCAGCGTGAAGTACTGCGTGTACTCGCTAATGCTATCGTGGTTGCCCAGCGAAGGGAAGAACGCGTTTTTCTGGGCGTTGCCGCCATCGCAATACTGACCGCTGCCAGCATCTTTCAGGAAGTCGCAGTAGAATTGACCAACGGCTTCGTCGAAGGTGGTTTCGCCAGCGTATTGATTGTCGCCTGTGGTGACCACGAAGTCGGGGTTCCAGCCTTTGACCAGGTTGGCCACGTCTTCGGAACCCCGGCTGGCGCCGCCATGATCGCCAATGACGGCGAAGCGGACCGAGTTACCGCTTTGCAACGGTGCGTCGGCAGCGACGCTCTTGGGTGCTGCCATGGCGACCAACGACAGGAGAAGGAGGAGCAGCATGGCGACGGCCAGGCCTTGCCTCCAGTGTTGGCGCACAGCGATGGCTGCACGCGATTCCCTTGCGGGACTGCGAGAGGATTGAGGGTGAAACATGGTACATTCTCCTTGTGAGGCGCAGAGTGGTTCGAGAGAGAATCTGACACGGGTAGACGCGAGCAGATTCGAGCGGAGCAAGCGCGAACGACCCGCCCGCGTCCACTGTTACGGGAAGATCTTGTTGGCGAGAAGATCTTTATTGGCGAGATGTGGCGAGAGTTTGTGAGATGACCGCCCGGGCGAAGGCGAACCGCGCCCAGGCGATCAGGGATGCTGATGCGCCTCACGCTTGCACTATACAGGAAAAATCATTGTCTTGCTTGACGAAAAGATGACGATTGCCTGTCAGAACATTGACGCTGTGACGCTCTGGACGCGCCGCGGCCATGCCTATGCGGGAAAATTTGAGGAATGCCCCAGATCTATAAAAACAGGCCGTTTTCATTCGTCTTCACGGCCCGCCCCCCTGTATTTTCGATTTCCTCTCGCTCATCGTTTCACCCCCGCGCCTGGCAATATCTGCCGCCCGCTCTTTCTGACGAAATTCATACGCAGAGCCCCCGCCAGCAAAAGCGTCTTTTCCCCCTCGATGAGAGCTGTGCCCATGAGCCGGATGCGTCATCCGGCGGCCCTTACACCCCCAGCGGCTTCACCCGCGGCCAGGCGTAGATCACGAACAGGATTACGGCTGCGGCCTGGGCTGCGCCGCCCGCGGCCCGGGCCCAATCCAGTCCCAGCAGCGGCCCGTAGGCCAGCAACAGCGCGCCCAGATTGATCAGGTACCACGCGGCCCAGGCCGGGCGCTCATCCCCCCGCTTGGGCGGTTTGAGATAACGCGGCAGCGCCCAAAAGGCGACGCCCAGCGCGAATTGCATCATCCAGCCATAAGCCATGAGCTCGATGTGCGAGGGAAACCAGGCCCAGGCCCATCCCCACCCGGGCAGCGCCCTGGCCGTGAGCATCAGCGCGCCAAAGGTTGCGCCCAGAGCCAGGTGCACGAAGGCCGCGCGCAGACACCACACCGTCAGCTTCGGCATCTCAGGCCCCCTTCTTGCCCCGGCGCACGGGCGGACGCGCCCGCGCCCACGAGTTGACCACGAATCCCACTGCGGCCAGCCATTGCATCCAGGCCGAGGCGATGAGCAGCCCCGCCCACAGCGGGCCGGGATGAGCGATCTGCATGGGCTCGGCAATCACGCGCAGGACTAGACCGATGTTCAGAGTGATGAACACCGCCCACATCAGCCCCTCGCTGCCCCGCAGCCGGTCTTTGGTCGCGCCCGGTTTGGTGGGCAGCATCCAGTGGGCGATGCCGAAGATGAGCTGTGTCAGCCAGCCCACGAACAGCGCATGCCACGAAACGGGCGTGATCCCGGGCAGGGACGCGCCGGCCGGAAACATGGCTATCGCCTTGAGCAGCAGCGCCAGCGCCAGCCACAGAAACGCAGTCTTCACATACCATCGAACCAGCCTGGGCATCTACTTCGCTCCCCGTTTGGTCTGATACACCGTCCAGCCAATGATAAAAACGAAAATAAGAATGGCGGTGGCGTTGAGCAGACCGCCCCATTTGCGCAGCCAGTAAATCCCCGCCAGATCGCCCGTGATGCGCAGGATGAGCGAGAAGATGAGCAGCGCCAGCGGCCCGTACATCCTGGGCGTGTATTTCACCGGCAGGGCCAGCACCGCGGGGAAGATGATGGGCGCATGGCCGAAGATCATGGCGAAGACGAAGCCCACGAAAATCGTGTGCAGCATGGCGTCGTAGATGGGGCCCGCGGGCATGGGGCCGTAGATCATCATCAAAACGCCGCCCAGCCCCAGCCACGCATAGCCGGTCAGCAGACAGATGGCGATGAATTTGGGCAGGCCCGGCAGCTTCACCGTGCGCTTGGCGATGTCGAACTTGCCCAGCCACAAGGCGTAGCCAAGCAGCCCCAGGCCCAGCACGCGCACGCCCACCTGGCCCTGGGCCATGGCCCACAGCAAGCCAATGGCGACCACCGCGGACACCACGTAGAAGGTGGGGAAAGCCCAGTCGGGCAGGCGTTGCAGACGCCCCAGCTCCAAACGCTCGGCCGCGATGGTGGTCACCAGGAAAACCATCCACCACCACACAGCCATAAAGGTGGGATAGCCCAGGGTCCAGATGAGATTGCCGATGAGCAGGGCCAGCACGCCCGCCTCCAGCAGCCAGGTGAAGATGGCGGATTGACGCTGGATGACGGCTGCCCCCACGGCCAGATAGAGCGCGCTGCTCAGCACCAGAATCCAGGCGGCCGGAACCAGCAACGCGGACGAGAGCAGCATCATAAATCCGGCCAGCACCGCCAGCAGGGGCGAGGCGTAGGCCCACAGCTTGCCCAGGGCCACGGCCCGCTCCAGCGCGATGAGCGCGCCGAAAAAGCTGGCCACCATCAGCGGGCCGTGCATGCCCGCCAGTTGCGGCGAAAAGGTGGGCCAATCCCAGCCGATGCGCAGCAACGCGGCCCATAGCGTCACCAGCAGAATAAGAATGGAGCCAGCCAGGGAGAGGGGACGAAGTCTGGTCGCCATGCGGGCCTCCCTTTACATCCAGCCCAGTTGCTGGCGGGCCGCGTCCGACATCATCTCGGGCGTCCAGGGCGGATACCACACCAGATTAACGTTCACCTCGGCTTCGGGGAAAAACTGGCGCAGCAGCATATCCGCCTGGTCGGTGATGTACGCGCCCAGGGGGCAGGCCGCAGTAGTCATGGTCATGTCCACGTCCAGCTTCCTGTCGTCGATGTTCACATCGTAAACCAGCCCGAGATCGACCACATTGATGCCGATTTCGGGGTCGATGACCTTGCGCAGGATTTCCAGAACTTCATCTTTGGTCATAAGTCAATTCTCCGATAATTTGGGATAATGACGCCTGGAGAGCGTCTCGTTTACGATTGCAAGTCGTTATAGTTTCGCCTGATGACTGCCGCCAGCTCGTCGAGGAAAACATCCTCGGGAATCTGGTAGATGTGGATGACCTCGGCCAGGGTTTCGAAAGGCGCGATGGGGCAGCCCACGCAATCCAGATTGTGGTCGAGAAACACCATCACGGATTCGGGCCAGCGATCCATGATCTCGGCGACGGTCAGGGAAAGCAATTGTTCTTGGTTCATCGGGATTTCGCTCCTTTTGAGCCTCCCCACTTTAGCACATCTTCCGCCCCGCGTCTTTGCGCCAGCGCAAAGAGCCGCAAAATCATTTGGGTGCGTCCTTTTTCGGTTGAAGCGTTTGCCACGTCCGCCCGGCGATGAAGTCGCCGGGCTACAAAACAGCGCCGGATAAATCCGGCTAGCCCCGCAGGGGCGCTGTTTCCAGACGGGAGACCTCATCCACCGGCGCTGGCCGCGGGCGCGAAGCGCCCCGTTAATGAATGGATTATTTTAACTTTCCAACTCATTTTGGACGCACCCAAATCATTTGAGCGTGTCCAATTTCGGTTGGGAGGCGGGGCGACGCAGGTCGCCCTTCAGCCCGCAGGGCTCAATAGAGCGACTTCAGTCGACGCTTTAGCTGGCGGCGGGCACTGGCCTCGCAGCGCTCGTCGAAATGACGTTGCTCAACGCTGCAAATCTTCGGCGATGGTCACCAGTTTGTGCGGCGAGCGGATCACCACCCGCTCCCGCCCGCTGCTCACGATGCCCGCGTCCTCCCAGCCCCGCAGGATGCGGCTGGCCGTGTAAAGCGTGGTGCCGCTCATCTCCGCCAGATTCTGCCTGCTCAGGGGCAGATCGATGAGGACGCCCTCGGGCGTGCGCTTGCCCAGTTGTTTGGCCAGACGCAGCAGGGTGCGGGCCAGCCGTCGCTCCACCCGTTCGGTGGTCAGCTCCCGAATGCGATCCTGATACAGGCGGATGTGTTCGCCCAGGATAGCGATGGCGTTGAACCCGAGCTGGGGGTGGCCGCGCATCAAGGCTCGAAAATCCTCGGCCCGCCAGGCCAGCAACGACGAATCCTCCACGGCTCGGGCGCTGACCGGACTGGGCGCATCGGTGAGCGCGGGCAGCAGCCCCACCTCCTGGCCCGGGCCTGCGATGTGCAAAATCACCTGATGCCCCTCGGGCGTGAGCTGGAACAACTGCACCCGGCCGGCGGTCACCACCCACAGCCGGGCCAGCGCGTCGTTCTGATGAAAGAGGATGTTCCCCGCGGGCAGACGCGACCCGCGGGCCTCGGCGATAACGCTTCGCAGCGCGCTATCGTCCAGCCCGCGAAACAGGGGCGTCTGGCGAATCAGGTCGGTGGGTGGTGGCAAAGCGGGCCTCGATGAATGAGATAGCTCATTTTAGCACCACCCAGGCCGAGACAGCCAACGAAAGTCATCCCTATGAAAAGCTGGCGGACGCCCCAACTCCCATCAGCAAGCGCTAGCCAGAGAAACTGAACATGAGTCAAGTTTTTGGACGCGGACGAACATGGACGAAGCATGATATCTTTTGGGTGCGTCCTTTTTCGGTTGAAGCGTTTGCCACGTCCGCCCGGCGATGAAGTCGCCGGGCTACAAAACAGCGCCGGATAAATCCGGCTAGCCCCGCAGGGGCGCTGTTTCTAGCCGAGGGACTTCATCCCCCGGCGCTGGCCGCGGGCGCGAAGCGCCCCGTTAATGAATGGATTATTTTCCAACTCATTTGGGACGCACCCATATCTTTTTATCCGTGTTCGTCCGCGTTCATCCGCGTCCCATTTCTTGTCGGTTCGAGGCGAAGCTTCGTTAGAAATACCCCAGCATCTCTTTTGCTTCCTCGGTCATCATCTCGGGATTCCAGAAAGGCACCCACACCAGATTGATGTTGATATCCTTGATTTCCGGGAAGGCGTTTTGGATTTTGTAGTAGGCGTCGGTGAGGATTTGCGGGCCCATGGGGCAGCCGGGTGCGGTCAGGGTCATATCCACGTCCACCGACTGCTTCTCTTCATCCAGCCGGATATCGTAAATCAGACCCAGATTCACCACATCGATGTGGAGCTCCGGGTCGACGACCTGCTTCAGCACTTCTTTGATTTCTTCGGGGGTGGGCAGGGACATATTTTATATCTCCGATGATTTTGTTTTCGTTCAAGGTGCGACGCATTTACCGGTGCACCTGCAAATTTTTATCCGTTATGGTGACTTGACCCCAATCGTCCTCTTTTGCCACGAAGACACGACGGAAACGAAGGCGCAAAGTCGTTCAAAAAAGATTTTATCCGTGTTTCCTCGTATCCGTGTTGAGTGAACAGGGCTACGTTAGCAGTTACGCGTTATGTTCGGAATGACTCAGTCTTCCTCTTCTCGCTGCCAGGCGTCCAGACCCCAAACGCCCGCTTTCACCACCTTCAGGGGCAAGAGCGCGCACTTGAGGCGCACCGGGCCGATGGGAATGCCCAGCAGGTCGAGGACGAACCGCTTGTCCATGGCCTTGACCTCGTCCAGGCTCTTGCCCATCAGCTCTTCGGCCAGCATCGAGGCCGAGGCCATGCTGATAGCGCAGCCGTGGCCATTGAAAGCCACGTCCGTCACCCTGTCGTCCTCGATTTTCAGCTCGAAGGTGATGTCATCGCCGCAGGTGGGATTGACATCTCGGAATTTGATGTCGGGATTTTCGAGATGCCCCTTGTAGCGGGGATATTTGTAATGATCGAGAATGTTCTCGCGGTAGAAATCATCCATGGTTTGTGTGAATCAGCTTATAGATTTTCCAGAAGTGTGCGGAAATCGTCAGGAGACAATTCAATCTCTCTCAAAATTTCACGGATTAGTGGGCGAGCCAAATTTCGACCCCGATGATGTGGCAAGGTGGTCGTGCGCCCGTCTGGATGTCGATAAAACGCGTGGCTTCCTTTTTGTCGAACAAATTCAAAGCCCATAGCAAAGAGAAGTTTCTCCATGGTCTTTGCGTCGACGATAGGTAACCGCTGGCTCATCTAGCTACCTCTATCTGCTGTATACCAACGAATTGGGACAAAATATCCAGACTGTTATCTTGTTCTTCCAGACAAAGCTCCAGAACCTCTTTCAAGTTTTGCCGCAATTCATCTAGGGACGCGGCTTGCGTGTGGGCGCCGGGAACGCCCGGCACGGTGCCAACATAAAGTTGCGTTTCAGGATCATACTCGATGTAAGCAGAGAAAATATGGTTCACGAGAACCTCCTGACTGGATTGAGTGCTAAAAGCTAAACAGCGCCTTCGCCCGCTCCAGGGCCTCGGCCAGCACGTCCACCTCTTCGAGGGTGTTGTAGATGTAGAAGCTGGCCCGAGCCGTGGCCGGGACGCCATAGAAATCGTGGATGGGTTGGGCGCAATGATGGCCCGCGCGCACGGCCACCCCGTGCATATCCAGCACCGCGGCCACATCGTGGGGATGCACATCCGCCAGGGTGAAGGAAAGCAGGCCGCCGCGACGCTCCGGACCCGGCCCGATGATGCGCAGCCCCTCGATGGCCGACAGCCGCTCCCACGCGTAGCGTGTGATTTCCATCTCGTGCTCGCGCACCCACTCCATGCCCAACGCGTCGAGATAATCGATGGCCGCGTCAAACGCGATGGCCTCGCCAATCGCGGGCGTGCCCGCCTCGAACTTGAAGGGGACATCGTTCCAGGTGCTGTGATCCATGAACACTTCGCGGATCATCTCGCCGCCGCCCATGAAAGGCGGCATGGCCTCCAGCAGCGCCCGTTTGCCATACAGCGCGCCGATGCCCGTGGGCCCCAGCATCTTGTGACCCGAAAACGCCAGGAAATCCGCATCCAGCGCCTGCACGTCGGTGGGAAGATGGGGAACGCTCTGAGCGCCATCCACCACCGCGATGGCCCCCACCGCGTGGGCCCGGGCCACCAGCTCAGCCACCGGGTTGATGGTTCCCAACACGTTGGACATGGCCGTGAATGCGAAGACTTTGGTGCGCTCGGTCAGCAGCGCATCCAGCGCGTCCATGTCCAGCTCGCCCGCCGGGGTGATGGGAACATAGCGCAGGGTGGCCCCCGTGGCCTGAGTCACCAACTGCCAGGGCACGATGTTCGAGTGATGCTCCATCTGGGTGATGAGCACCTCGTCGCCCGGGCCCAGATTGGCGCGGCCCCAGGCGTTGGCTGCCAGGTTGATGGCCTCGGTGGTGTTGCGCACGAACACGATCTCTTTGGAACTGGCCGCGTTGATGAAACGGGCGATCTTCAGCCGGGCCTTCTCATACCCGGCCGTGGCCCGCTCCGCCAGCGCGTGCACGCCGCGATGCACATTGGCGTTATCTTGCTCGTAATAGCGGACCAGCGCCTCGATGACCTGCCGCGGCTTCTGCGAGGTGGCGGTGCTATCGAGATAAACCAGCGGCTTGCCGTGCACTTGCTGATCGAGAATGGGGAAATCTGCGCGAATGGTGGACATGGGTATTGGGCATTGGGCATTGGGTATTGGGTACTGGGTATTGGTATTGGGTATTGGGGGCTGGCGTGGGGCAATGGTTAATGATTGATGATTAAAGGTGACGGCCCAGCAGTGGGGGAGAGCTCTCCGCCTGCAAAAAACTTTGTAAACCAGCGGCTCCCTCCCCTGCAAAGGAGCGGAGCGACTGGCGGGGGAGGGAGCCGCTGG
>JALWDV010000614.1 GCA_027036755.1 Anaerolineae bacterium | reverse complement strand
CAGGTGCTCTACTACGTTTTCCTCCTCACCGGTCGCCGCCGATGAGCTTCGCTCATGGCAAGGCAATGAGGCTATGAACATCATCCACCTCATCATCGACCCTCTGGCTTATCCCTTCATGGTGCGCGGACTGCTGGCCGCGATCCTGGTGGGGATCGTTTGCGCCACGGTGGGCACATACATCGTGCTGCGGGGCATGGCTTTCTTTGGCGACGCCCTGGCGCACGCCATCCTGCCCGGCGTGGCCATAGGCTACCTCTTCAGCGGCGGCTCGCAGACGACCGTGTTCTGGTTCGCCCTGGGCACGGCCATCGTCACAGCCATTGGCATCGGCGTCATCAGCAAAGGGGCGGAGCTGAAGGAGGACACCGCCATCGGCATCGTCTTCGCCGGGATGTTCGCGCTGGGCATCGCGCTGATCTCCACCGTGCGGGGATACGCGGTGGATCTGGCGCACTTTTTGTTCGGGGATGTTCTGGGCGTCACCAATCAGGATTTGTGGCTCATCTTCATCTTCGGAGCTATCGTAATCGTCACCATCATCCTGTTCTACAAGGAATTCCTGGTGCTTTCCTTCGATCCCGTGCTGGCGGCCACGCTGCGCATCCCCGCCAATTTGCTGAATTATCTGCTGCTGGTGCTGCTGGCCATCACCATCATCGTCTCGTTGCAGACGGTGGGCGTGGCGCTGATGCTGGCCATGCTGGTGACGCCGCCCGCTACGGCCTATCTGCTCACCCGGCGGCTGACCGCGATGATGGCGATGGCCGGGGCCATCGGCGCTTTTTCGGGCGTGACGGGCCTGTATCTTTCCTTTTACATCAGCATGGCCTCGGGCGCGGCCATCGTTTTGGTCAGCACCGCCATCTTTCTGCTGGCCGCGCTCTTCGCCCCGCAGCGAGGCTGGGCCTGGCGTCGGCTGGAGCGACAAGCGGCTACGGAGCGATGAATGCATGATCGGCCAGCGGCCAAAACGCCATGCTGACGCCTTCCCGACCGCCTCGCGCTTGTGAGCGGCTCAGCGGGCTCAGTGAACGTCTGAAAATTACTTCCCTTTTCCCGAGGTTTTCGCGTCTGCGATAGAGCCCCCCTCAGTCTCCCCGCAAGCGGGTGGATGTCATCCTCGCCTGAAAAAATCCTCTGCAAACCAACGGCTCCCTCCCCTGCAAAGGAGCGAAGCGACTGGCGGGGGAGGGCCGGGGTGGGGGCCAAGCTCTGGCGGCCCGGCAGGGAAAGGGAACTGATTTCTGGGCGTGTACTAACTTCACGGGGCCTGCGCGTCCTCCCGGGCAAAGTGCAGGGTGATAGGCCGTAGCGCCTCCGCGGACTGGTGGCGCACATCCTCGGGCCAGAGACGACAGAACGCGCACAGGCCGGGCGCGGTTGTGGGCTGACCGCAATTCTCGCAGGGATGGAGCTCGATTTGCTCCTCCTCGCGCCCGGCGAGCAGCCCCTCCTTCTCCCGGGCCTGCAAAAACGAAAGGAGGAAGTGCAGCTTCGCGCCCGGCTTGTCCGCTTCGAGACGATTGAGCAATTCCTTGTAGTAGATGGTGGTCGCCCCCGTGGCGAAGGGGCATTCTTCGTAGATGTAGTCGATGCCGCGCACGATGGCATAGGCCGCGGTCTCTCGCTCATAAAAGCGGAAGAAGGGCTTGACCTTGCGGGCGAAGCCATCGCCTTCGGGCAGCACCGGAGCTTGTCGGGCCAGATATTGCACACGCCAGTTGAGGGTGTTCTGGAACAGCACCGCAACCTCGTCGTCCAGGTTGTGTCCGGTGGCCAGCACGTTGTATCCCAGCTCGTGTGCGACGCGATTCATCTCATGTCGCTTGACCAGCCCGCACACCGAGCATGGCTTGCCCTTGCCGCGCCGCACGCGGCGGGCCAGCGCCGGAACGCCCTCGCCGTAAGCCCCTTCGATATCGAGGATGTGCAATCGGGCCCGAGGATGACGAGCCGCAAAAGCCTCCACCATCTCGCGCGACTCGTCGCTGTATCCAACGCCCTCGTCGATGCCCAGGCCCAGATACAGCCCGTCCGCCTCATAGCCTAGCTGGATGAGCACATCCCACAGCGCCAATGAATCCTTGCCGCCGCTGACAGCAACCAGCACGCGATCATCGCGGCTGAACATGCGGTATTTTTTGATGAAACGCTCGGTCTGCTCCTGAATCCAGGCCGGAAAATGCTCCTTGCACAGGGCCAGCTTGTGTTGCCGCATGTTGATGACCGCTGGCCTGCCGCATTTGCGACATTTACGAGCCATGGCTTCCTCCGGAGATGACGGCCACCAGCTTGAGATGGTCGCCCGCCTTGAGCCGGACGCTTTCATCCACCAGCTCGCCGTTGCGGATGGTGAGGAAGTTTTCGGGGTTCAGATCGAGCTCTTCCATGATCTTTCGGGCCGATTTGCCCGGCTCGACCTCCCATTTCTGTTTACGGAGGGTGACGGTCACTTTTTCGGTCATAGGTCGTTTCGGTCTCGGATGGGATTTGATGGGGAGATAACTGAATTGGGCCGATATTGTAGCAAAGACCGGGGCCAGCGCCAAGGCCCGCTCGGTTGCTTTCCCCCTTGAAGAGGGCTACAATAGCCAAAAGCATCCCCAAACATCCCAGCCAGAGCAACTACTAAGGTCGTCACCCTAAAACCACTAAGCCTACATTTCGCACCTTGAGAACCGAATAAAGAGAAAAAGATGACGAAGATGCTCCTTTGTGGCAAAGTATAGGGGAAACCAAATCCTCATTTGCCGGAGCATCTTCCCATGAATTTTGC
>JALWDV010000613.1 GCA_027036755.1 Anaerolineae bacterium | reverse complement strand
CCCCCACCCCGACCCTCCCCCGATACTCGCTGCGCTCGTGTTCGGGGGAGGGAGATGACCATCTGCCCGACAGATTTCCAATCCAGCGGGCTCCTCCCCCTGCAAGGCGTCAGCCGAAGCGGGGGGAGGCCGGGAGGGGGGCTTGTCACCAGGCCAAATTTGAAATTGCTGGACGTGCTTGGAGGGAATTTGACATTGTCCAACTACTAAGGTCATCACCCAAAAACCATGAAGAACACTAAGACACAAAAGCGCAAAGGGGAATTTATACATTTTTCCTTCGTATTCTTGGCGCCTTGGCGCCCTTTGCAGTTTGTTAACCTGGGGGCATTGGCAGTCACCATAAAACGCACTCATAATGAAAAACTCGCGGACGCCCCCATTTGGTCAGTGGTCAGACTTCGGTGCATAATAATGCCAATGAAATTTCTCACCATCTCCCGGGTTTCCAAAACCTTCGACGCCGCGCCTGTGCTGCATGATGTCAGCCTGGATGTGGCGCGGGGCGAGATCGTCTGCCTGCTGGGGCCCAGCGGCTGCGGCAAGACCACCCTTTTGCGCATTATCGCCGGTCTTGAACAACCTGACCTGGGTCAAATTTTGCTGGAAGGGCGGGACATCACCCCGGTTCCCAGCCACAAGCGGGATTTCGGGCTGATGTTTCAGGATTACGTGCTGTTTCCGCACATGACTGTGGGCGAAAACATCGGGTTTGGGCTGAAGATGCACGGCTGGACCCAGACGAAGATCGACGCCCGGGTCGAGGAGCTGCTGGCCCTGGTGGACATGGCAGGTTATGAAAATCGCCCGGTGTATGAGCTCAGCGGCGGCCAGCAGCAACGCGTGGCCCTGGCCCGCAGTCTGGCTCCCAGCCCGCGGCTACTCATGCTGGATGAGCCCCTTGGCGCGCTGGATCGCACCCTGCGCGACCAGTTGCTGGTGGAGTTGCGCAGCATCCTCAAACAGCTCGGCCAGACCGCGATCTACGTCACCCACGACCAGTTGGAAGCCTTCGCGGTGGCGGATCGGGTGGCGCTGATGAACGCGGGCCGCATCGAGCAGGCGGGGACGCCCGAGACGCTTTATCTGCATCCTGTTTCGGCCTTCGCCGCCCGTTTCATGGGCATGACCAACATCCTCTCTGGAACCATCAACTCTCTGAATCCGCCCGCGATCGAAACGCCCCTCGGAATCTTGCGCATCGCGGCTATGCCCGCGCATCTGCGACCGGGCGACGCCCTGCAAATCGTCATCCGGCCCGAGGCCGCGCGCGTAGCGCGCAGGGCGTCCGCTGGCCCCAACCATCTCACCCTGACCCTGGTCAATCGTTCTTTTCGCGGCGCTCACACCCTCATCCAGCTTGCCGGGCCCGGAGAGATAACGCTGGCCTTCGAGATTCCGGGTCTGGGCTGCACCGCCCGTCCGGGCGAGCAGGTGCATCTCGCCATCGATCCCGACGCCATCGCCGTGTTGGAACGGACGTCCGATGCGCAGCGGGACGCGTCATAAACACCGGTCTTGTTAACCACCATGCTCACCATCTCCATCCCCGACTATCGCGACATCACCCTGCAACACCTGGTGCTGGATATGAACGGCGCCCTGGCCCGGGACGGCATTCTGCTGCCGGGCGTAAAAAACCTCATCGCCAGACTGCAACCGCTGATGGACATCCATCTCATCACCGCCGACACCCACGGCGGCGGGCGGGAGGCCGCACAGACGCTGGGCGTCGAGTTTCATAAAATGGCGCCAGGCCCGGGCGGGCCGCAGAAGCTGGCATTGGTGCAAAAACTGGGCCCGGAAAACGTCGTCGCCATCGGCAATGGCGTCAACGATGCGCTGATGCTGAAGGCCGCGGCCCTGGGCATCGTCGTCAACGGCGGCGAGGGCGCGGCCATCGCCGCCATTCTGGCCGCCGACATCTACGCGCCCAACATCCTGGACGCCCTGGCGCTGCTGCTGCACCCCGACCGCATCCGGGCCACGCTGCGACGGTAAAAAACCGACCGGACTCAATCATAGTCTTCCAGGATATCGCTGTTGGTGCGAATTTGTTGGGCGATGCGCTGCAGCGGGATGTCCTCGCGGGCGTCGAGATCTCCCACGAGATCATGACGAATGGCGATGGTGAGCTTCGCCAGCTCCCGCATCAGGGCATCCTCGTCATCATCCGATATCTCGGTCTCCCCGTGCTCGTCCGGCGCTTCCACCAGGCGGGTGAAGGCGCGAATGAACTGCTCGAACTGGATGAGCACGTCGGGATCAGCCACCAGGGCCAGTTTATGGTTGAGGAACTTCAAGATGATAATATCGTCTTCACCCGCTTCGCCCGCCATAAAGACGCTCTGGAGATGCTCCAACAAATCCATATAAATCTCGCTCTTGAGATCGAGATACTTGATGCTCTCCTCTTTTTTCAACTCCACTTCGGTCTGCTTGTTTAGCAACACCGCAGTGATGAGGATGGTGATGATCGCACCCACAAACGCGAGGATCACCTCCTGTGAAAAAGGCAGATCGTCGGAAAAATCGTAGGCGTAGCGGAAGAAAAGATAGCTGAGGACGATTAGGATGATGCTCAGCGTGAGGAAGAGAAGGGCGTCGCGGCGGTTTTTGCTCATAATGAATGCGATTCAATCAAACTGTGAGAGCTTTCGCCTCCGATTATTTGATGAACATTGACAAAATAATCCGGTTATAGGCCCGGGGCGCTTCGCGCCCGCCGCCAGCGCCGGGGGATGAAGTCCCCCGGCTAGAAACAGCGCCCCTGCGGGGCTT
>JALWDV010000612.1 GCA_027036755.1 Anaerolineae bacterium | reverse complement strand
CGAGTATCGGGGGAGGGGCGGGGTGGGGGCAAAAGGAGGCCGGGAGGAGTGAAAGCGCCTCCTTAGCGAGTTGACGGCGCGATTCCGAGCGTGTGTTCAGGCCACGTCCAGGTCCGCGGGCTGCACAGCCACATTCCCTAGCTGGGTCACGGCCACGCCCGCAGCCCGATTCCCATACATCACCGCAGTGCGAATATCGAGTCCCAGCGTGCGCATCAGCGTCACCACCGCGATGAACACATCCCCCGCACCGGTCACATCGAACACCTGGGTGCGGTTGCTGGCGGGCAGATGAAAGACCTGGCCTGTCTCGTCGAGGGCCGACACGCCCTCGTCTCCCCGGGTGATGATGACCGAACGGGCCGCCAGCTCTCCCTGGATGTCCCGCAGCGCCTTTTCGTATTCACGGTCATCAGTCAGCTCGCGGCCAAGATAGCTCATGGCCTCCCGGGCGTTGCAGCGCAGCACATCGAAGCCACGGAAGGCCGCCAGATTGCCCTGGGTGTCCACCGCTGTGAGCGCACCCTTCGCCGCGGCCGCCGTCCGCACAGCCTCCACCACCGCGGGCGTGACCACGCCCAATCGATAGTCCGAAACCAGCACCGCGTTCACGCCGGACAGCGCCGCGCGGATGCGGTCGCACAGATATTGTTCCCGGTCGCCGCTCACGGGCGTGCGCGAAAGGCGATCCACCCGGGCCAGATGATGGGCGAAGACATAAGCGCCCTCGGCCACCAGCCGGATCTTGTGGGTGGTGGGGCGGTCGGGATCGGTGATGACGCCCGACAGATCGACGCCTCGGGCCTCCAGCAGCCCGCGCAGAATCCGGGCCGCATCGTCATCGCCCAACAGGCCCGCCATCACCGCCTGCGCGCCCATGCTGCGGATGTTGACCGCGGGATTGGCCGCACCGCCGGGCACGTGTCGCACCCGAGTCTGCTCCAGCACCGGCACGGGCGCTTCCCGGCTCAGTCTGCTCACCCTGCCGATGAGATATTCATCCAGCACCAGATCGCCCGCGACGAGTATGCGCAGGCTGGCGAGACGGGCGGAGAGGGGGAGATGGGAGGACATGGGGGGGCAGGAGTCAGTGTTCAGCAGGCAGTGAGCAGTCGCCATGGGCGGTTGCCCGCAGGTGGGAATGAAAACCCTTTGTTACGTCATTCCGAAGACAGCAGGGAGGAGGAATTTCCCCCAGGTGCGACGCACTTACCACGGGTCTCAAGCGCTTCGCATCTTTATCGCTGCGCTCCCTCGAAATGACGTGGAGAGCCGTAATGCGTGATTTGTGATGCGTGACGACCTCACGCATTACGCATTACGACCGTTGCAGATTCGCCCAACGTGGGCATTGCCAACCTTCAGCAACCAGCGAGCATTCTATTTATGAAGCAGATGCCATGAGCGGCAGCACGCCGATAAGGAATGAAAATAGAACGCAGACACATCTGATGCCCACAGATTCTCGCAGATTATCCTGATTTTATCTGTTTTATCTGCGTAGATCGGCTTTTTCTGCGTCATCTGCGTTCTATTTACGGAACAGTCCAACGGCGGGCGAGCCCGCACCGATACCGATGAAACTCCCTTGTTACGTCATTTCGACGACCCCAGGGAGGAGAAATCTCCTCGTTAGCAAGGGGATTTCTCGGTCGCTGCGCTCCCTCGAAATGACGTAGGAGAGACGTAATGCGTGATACGTGATGCGTGACGACCTCACGCATTACGCATTACGAATCACGCCCGTTGCAGATTCGCCAAACGTGGGATTTGCCAATCTTTCTGCAACCAGCGATCATTCTATCATTCTATCATTCTATTTTCAAAGCAGTTGTCAGATAACCGGTTCATCGATCATCCATCGATCTTATCACGCGCCAGGCGAAACGGGGTAAATCCAGTTGCCGCTTCCAGCGCCAGGGCTGGGTGATAAGCCGCCACAGCCATTCCAGATTCAGGCGGATGAGCCAGGCCGGGGCCCGCTTCTGCACGCCCGCCACGAAGTCGAAGGCCCCGCCAACGCCCATGCTCACCGGCGTATTCAGGTCATTCTTGTGCCGGGCGATCCAGAGATCCTGCCGGGGCGCGCCATAGGCCACCAGCAGGATGTCGGGGCGGGCGTCCTTGATGCGGCGGGCGATCTCGGGGTAATCCTCATCCCGCGGGCTGCCCGGATACGTCCCCGCCACGCGCAGGCCCGGAAAGCGCTCCTGCAGAATCCGGGCCGCCTTCTCGGCCACGCCCGGCTGCGCGCCCAGCAGAAACATGGTCCAGCCCTCCCGCGCGGCCCGCTCGGCCAGCAGATAAATGCCGTCGGAGCCGGTGACCCGCTCGGGCAGCGGACGGCCCAGCCGCCGCGCGGCCCACAACAGCCCCACGCCGTCCGGCAACACCAGATCGGCGTTTTGCAGCACAGCCATGAACTCGGGGTGACGCTGGGCGGTCATCACGAATTCGGGGTTGGCGGTGCATATCTGGCGGGGATCGCCTTCGGCGATAAATCGGGCCACCGCGTCCAGAAATCCCTGGAAGGTGACGGGATGCACGGGCACGCCCAGGATGGTGACGGGTTGCGGAAGAAATCGATTCTTCATGGAGAAAAAAGGCGATGCGGGAAAACCCTGCTACACACAGAGTTTCGCAGATTGTTTTGATTTTATCTGTTTTTATCTGCGTATATCAGCTTTTCTGCGTCATCTGCGTTCTATTTACGGAACAGTCCAACGGCGGGCGAGCCCGCGCCGATACCGATGAAAGACGAGGACACGGATTGACACGGCCTTCGGTCACAGAT
>JALWDV010000611.1 GCA_027036755.1 Anaerolineae bacterium | reverse complement strand
CGAGGTCATGTCGCAGATCGGCACCCGGGTCACCCTGGCCCTGGACAACGAGGAGGATATCCGGGCGGTGTTCATGGGCGTCAGCGGCGGGCAAGAACTGCGGCAGGTGCTGGCCCGGTTGGATAGCAAGGAGCAGGCCCTCATCCTGGGCCACGCCACGCCCATGCCCGTGGTGGTGCAGGTGCGCCGCTACGACCTCGACTTCTATCGCCAGATGGGCTATCTGCAAGGCGAGGCGCTGCAGCAGGAAGCAGAAAAAAGCCGTCAGCAACTGGGCGGCGGGCGCAAGAAACGGTTGGAGTAATGATGACGACAGATTTCAAGATAAAGACGGAACAAATCGATCTGGAACGCTACTTGCCTCGCTCGTTGCAGGACGTCGTCAACTTGCAAACCGAAATTCCGCGTCTGGCAAAAGATCAGCGGATTATGAGCGACATCGAATTGGCCGCCTCACAAACGCCTACAACCCACCGACTTTTTCTGGCCGATGCTCGACGCCTCTCATTCATTCCAGATAATTCGGTGCACCTGATCGTCACATCCCCGCCATATTGGAACCTGAAGAAATACAATCCAAATGAACGCCAGCTTGGCGACATTGACGATTACGATAAATTTTTGCATGAATTAGACAAGGTGTGGCGTCACAGCTTTCGAGTTCTGACGCCCGGCGGAAGGCTCGTCTGTGTTGTGGGGGATATTTTGTTGTCAAGAAAGCGAAACAAAGGCAGACATACCGTCGTTCCATTTCATGCGGCGATTCAAGAACGCTGCCGCCAAATTGGTTTCGATAATCTTGCTCCGATCATTTGGCACAAGATATCCAATGTAGCTTTCGAGGCGGCGGGAAACGGCTCCGGTTTCTTGGGGAAGCCTTATGAGCCCAACGCCATCATAAAAAATGATATTGAATACATCTTGATGCAACGCAAGCCCGGTGGATACCGAAAAGTCTCCAGAGCCGCACGACTACTTTCGATCATCTCCGCAGAAAATCATAAGCGTTGGTTCAACCAGGTTTGGACGGGCGTCACGGGCGCATCCACTCGACATCATCCAGCGCCTTATCCTGAGGAGTTGGCTGAACGGTTGATCCGAATGTTTAGTTTTGTGGGAGATATAGTGTTGGATCCTTTCATGGGAACTGGCACAACAAATGTCGTCGCTGCGAAATGGGGACGAAATTCCATCGGCGTGGAGATCGATCCTGCATATTTTGAATACGCTCACACCCGATTGCAACGCGTGGCGACATCATTTTTCGCAAACATCGATGTTATCACAACCCAACTCGACGTCGAGGCGCAACAATGAATTATCAAGCGCGTCTGGCCGAGGCTGTGAAACGCTTCTGGATGACCAGAGAAAGACAATATCAACAGCAGGGGGCGCAGACGGGGGAAAAAGACGCCGGATATCGAAGCGCCGTCACCGGCGGCAAGCATCTTGACGGGTTCATTGCCCTGTTTGCGGAGCTGATTTCAGAGACAGGTCTGCCAGCATCATCTATCCATGTCAGGAAAACAACGCTGCCAGGGTATTTTCGTCCAACGAAAAGCTGGGATATTGTTATCGTCGATCAGGGTATGCTCCTTGCATCCATCGAATTCAAAGCGCAGGTGGGGCCTTCCTTTGGCAACAACTTCAATAACAGGATCGAGGAGGCCCTGGGCAATGCGGTGGATATTTTGACAGCTTATCGGGAAGGAAAATCCCAGCCATCGATGCGCCCCTGGCTGGGGTGGTTTATGTTGTTGGAGGAATCCCCAAAATCCACTTCTCCGGTCAGGATCACCGAACCTCATTTTGAAGTGTTCGAAGAATTCAAGCATTCGTCCTATGCGCGAAGATATGAGCTCTTTTGTCAACGTCTCGTGCGCGAACGATTGTATGACGGCGCTTGTCTTATTCTCTCTGAAAAAGAAAGGGGCCTGCAAGGATTTTTTCGTGAACCGAACCCCGAGATCGGCTTCATGCCCTTCGCAACGTCGTTACTGGCCCACATCACCGCGTATGTCAAGATGAGTCGATAAATCGTTACCTTCCAACCAGGACAAGCCGGAACCCAAAAAGCTGATCTCATGCAAAGTCGCTAAGTAACCGTCTAAAAATTAGTTTCCGTTTTTGCGCTCACCGACTGAAGTCGGACTCTTCAGGCCTACGGACTCAAAGGCGGCCTTCGCCGCCTACTTGAACCCCGTTGTGGGGTCGCCGTAGGGCGACCTTGAGGCGAGAAGCGCCTAAAGAGCCCGAGTTTACTCGGCCAGTGGTGCAACGAAAAAGGGAAGTTATTTCTGGCTGTACTGAAAAAACCTTCACCACGGAGGCACAGAGCGCACGGAGGAAGAAAAAGGTGAGATTTGGAGAGAAATTTCTCTGTGAACTACCACTATTTTCTCCGTGTCCTCCGTGTCTCCGTGGTGAAATGACCTTTTTGCAGTGGAGTCATTTCTGGACGTTCACCAAGACGCTAACACGCCACTTTTCGCATCTTATCAAACCACATTGCCACTAAATTCTGTTGCCTTATGCTTCCATCCCTTCCCCAAGACCTGAAAAACCGTTTGCTGGCCGCAGGCGTAAAAGATGACGCATCGCTCTACGCCGCGCTGGATGCTGATCCCGCTCTGCGCGCGGCCTATCAAGCATGGCTGTTCGATAGCGTCACCCACGCCTTCGCCGCCACCAAGTCCCGCGAAGAACTGCTGGAGCTCAGCGACCATGTTCCATTGCTGACATCAGATGACTTCACCAACACCGTGCAGCGGGCCATCGACAAGGCCCTGGACATGGGAGATTATGAAACTGCCGAGGCGCTGCGGCAACGGCTGGAGGCGCTGAAAGAGATTCGGGCCATGAAGGCCTATGAGCGCCAGGCCCCACTGGCCCGGGCCGTCATCGCGTTCGTACAGGCCGCGGATGAAGAATCCGCCCGGCGGGCCTTCGAAACCCATCGGGCGCTGCTCGATTCCGATGAAGCGGAAAAACTGCTGGCGGAGGATTTCGAGGCCCAGGATGACAAGGCCCGCACCCATCTGCGGCGGCGGGCGGAGCTGTTGCGGCAGTTGCGGGAGGCGTAGCCTCCATGCGCGTCCTCACCTTTCTCGCCCGCTCCTTTTCGTGGCAGCCATACAGCCAGACTCTGCCGGACGCGCCTCCGGCCCACCCGGGAGCCGCCACAGACGCGGTCGTCGCGTTTATCCAGGTGGAAGCCAGGGATGAAGCGGATCGCTCCCGGGCCTTTCGTCATCTGCTCAAACATCTCAAATGGCTGGCCAACAAGAAAGGCTTCGAAAATATCGTCCTGCACTCATTCACCCATCTTGGCGGCCAAAACGCATCTTCCGAATTCGCGCAACAGCTTCTCGACGAGATGGCGCAGCGGCTGGAAAAGACCGGCTACCACGTTTCGCTCACGCCATTCGGCTATTTTTGCTCCTGGCAACTGGATGTGTATGGCGAAAGCCTGGCCAAAGTGTACAAAGAGATATGATTTGGGTGCGTCCTATTTTGGTTGAAGAAACAGCAACGCCGCCAGCGCCGGGGGATAAAGTCCCCCAGCTAGAAACAGCGCCCCTTCGGGGCTAGCCGGATTTATCCGGCGCTGTTTTGTAGCCCGGCGACTTCATCGCCGGGCGAACTTCCAACCGAAATTGGACACACCCATATTATTGGGGCGCGTTCATTCTTGGTAAAGAAGCCAGACGCTTATATGTGTCATTCTGAGGGGGCGTAGCGACCGAAGAATCTCGGCGTCTGCAAAGGAGAAGATTCCCTTCGGCTGCGCTCAGGACATGCTTCGCTTCGTTTAGAATGACACATACGCGAATAAGCTGCATCGGTGCGTCAATCGCCGTTGTGTTGATTGCGTTCCCTGCTCACCAGCTTGTGATAGGCTTCCAGCCATTCGACAAAATCATTCTTCTGCTCTTTCTGACGTCTTTTTTCCAGATTTTCCTCATAATCCCGGATACGATGGAATATCTCGAACTGCACCTCGTCAGGAGCGGGCACGAAGCCAAAGGTCACCATGCCCTCCTGCGCGGCGGTCTGGATATTCACATCCCCGAAATCGAAGATATACGCCAGGGGATTGGGACGCCGGAAATCGACATTTTGCACGCGTTCGATGTTGAGAGAAATCCGCTGTTCATCGAACCATAACGGTTTTTTGCTGATCCGCTCGATGAGTTGATCCGAGACAATATAGCGATCATTCTCCCAATCCTCCCATTGCCACCACAGCCAAAACAGGCTGATGAAAAGGGCCACGATCCAGACGAAAACCATCGATATCTGCGCTTTTGGGGGCCAATTAGGAAAAATAAGACCTGCAGCAAAGGCTATGAGGAGGAAGGTGCTGAGCAGGGTCGCAACGAAGGCGGGAATTATCGTAAGGATGAGCCCGAACCAGTGACGCCGCCAGACCAGGCGATTTCCAGGCTCCTCTTGCAGCCCCAACAGCCGTATAAAAGGCACGTTGCGCGGTCGCTTGATTTTCCTGACTCGCACGGGCTCCATCAGCGCCCGCTCGTCAAGCCGCTCCTCCAATCCCAGATGCAAGCGTTCCTGCAATTGCTTTTGGATCGCCTCCTGCTGTTCCGAAATGCCGTATTTTTTGAGACGCGTCATCTCCTTGATGATGATGTCATGGGCCTCGGTCGGGTTGGGATGGTAGTCGAATACGACTTTCCCCTCGGTGGCGGCTGTGCTGATGACCAGATCGCCATATCGCAGGAATTTCGCCAGAAGATCGCGTTCAATGGAAATTTCCTGTATCTGTTCTATTGGCGCCGAAAAACGTCGTTCTTTGATGAAGACGATTTTCTCCTGATGGATGATGCGGCGATTGGTGACGATATGATAATCGTTACTGTAATCCAGCACGATCCAGGCGGTCAATGGCATCGCGTAAAAGACTGCGAAAAGGATATTTTGCCAGACATGCCAGTTTCCGGTCGCTAGGCGAATGATGCCTGCGATGATGAAGTGAATGAAAAGCAACAAAAATACGATCATCAGGCGCTTGAGCAGCACAATCCAATGGCGACGACGCTTGGACAGGATTTCTTCATCTTCGCGTTGCCAGGAATCCCGATGAACGCGTTTTTCCAGCCGCTTCTTCAGCTCCTCAGACAATGACAGGCGCTGTTTGGCGTCTGGATACGTCTCCAGATAAAGCTGAAAATCCAGACGGTGGATGCGAAGCCAGTCTGTGGGTTCGAGAGTCTCGACCGTTTCATCCGCTGGATCGCCAAACAGCAGCGACCTCTCGCCGAAGCTGGCTCCGCTGCCAATGGCCATCGACGCTTCCACCTGATTGTTGTCGTCCACAATCTGCTTCAGGGCGGAGCCGCGGGCGAGGATGTAGTAATAGTGATCCGTCTTTCCGGCCCGAATGATGGTTTGATGCGGGTTGTGGTAATGAATTTGCATGACAAAACCCGCAAGACGCCGTATGTCTTCATCGGTGAGTTCTCTGAAGAGCGGCGCCCGTCGCAAAAACGATTCGACGGGAATGGGCGGAACGGTCCAATCGTGGTGCTGATGCAGGCGAATGATCGCCAGAAAATCATCTTTTGGCAGCCGAAAGAGCTGAGTCTTGTTTGCGACCGTCGCTGTGTAGCGGCATGGTGATTTGGCGAGGACTTCCTGGTATCCGATAACCGAGCCCGCGCTAACCCAACGCTCTCTGGCGCCCGATGCAAGCCGCACGCGGCCCTGACGGATGATCACAATGTCATCGAACTTCGCGTTTTTCCAACAAATAGTGGTTCGAGGCTCCACCAGATCCACGACCAGGATGTCGCTGATCCACTTGATCTCGATATCGGAGAGGGGGGCGAAATAGGGGTTGCCCCGCAAATGGCCAATGACATCGCTGCGATCGAAGTTGCTTTGCAATTGCGGATAGCGCGCTCTCAGCCTCGCCAGAGATGCGATATCCACCACCAGAAATTCGACCGTGTCCAGAGTTTTTGCGGCGCCCAACTGTCCTTCGGTTGCGTCCAGTTCCAGACGTCCCAACACCTGGCCGGGACGGACGATTCGGCGCAGGACGCGTCCCTGTTCATCCGTCCGCACCAGCTCGATCTCTCCCCGCCTGACCAGAAAGATGCGTGAAATGATGTCGCCCTGGCGAAACAGCGTGACGCCCGGGCGCACGGGTTTGGGTCTGGACGCGTTCAGAAGCTGGAGCTCTTCCAAGGGAATGCCCTTGAAGATGTGAAATTCCGCCAGCTCCTGGGCAATGAGTTTGACTTGGGGAGTCGCTTCGGGCGTGAAATCAGTCATGATGGCGGTATGGGGGGCTGGACGGGGGCTTTTCCACGTTCATCATAGCTATTCTACCATGTTATGGCAATCTGTGAAGAAAGAGGCGGGACGGATGCGTCTGAGATCATCTGCAAAAAACGCGCTCCCCCATATCCTTTTCCCGTTTCCGAACGTTAAACCTAAAAGAGGACGTCTCTCTTTTCTCGCCCCTCTCTTTCGCATTTACAGGTGATCAATGAATCTCAGAAAAAAGACGTTGTTGCTGCTCCCCGCTGTTCTTCTCGCCAGTCTGGCGTTTGCGTTAGTATCCGC
Source organism: Anaerolineae bacterium (assembly GCA_027036755.1). GTDB lineage: Bacteria > Chloroflexota > Anaerolineae > J102 > J102 > M2005. The sequence goes on along the minus strand of JALWDV010000611.1, from coordinate 2,169 downwards.
GTTGGCAAGTCCCTCACCGTCCATGGCAAATGATGATTCTATCGACCGAATCATCCCATCGTACCGGAAAATCAATTGGATGCCGGGCATGAACATTCCCCATTATTCGGTTGTCGCCAATGTGCGGGATTATGGCGCTGTTCCCAACGACGGCAGGGATGATCGCCAGGCCATCCAGGACGCGATTTACGCGGCGCGAGACGCTGGCGGCGGTGCGGTGTATTTGCCCGCGGGCAGCTATGACATCAAAAGCCGCACCCACAATGACGGCGCGCTTTATCTGCCTTCCAACGTTGTGCTGCGCGGCGACGGGCCTCGCTCGACTTACCTGAATTTCAATCTCGGCGCTTACGCCAATCCGGTGGCCGGCATCAAAATTCTGGCCTGGGATTATGGCGGTTTCGTCAACGTCACCAGCGGCTACACGCACAATTCCACATCTCTGACGGTGGCCAATGCATCCTCTTTCAGCGCAGGCGATTACGCCGAGATTCTCGAGAGCAACGATGGAACCATCGATGGCGCTTCGTGGGCCAAAGACGCCGTGGGGGAGATGGTGAAGATCGTATCGATCAGCGGCAATCGTCTCACCATCGAGCAGCCGTTGCATTATGCTTACGAGGCCCGACGCAATCCCCGCATCCGTCGGGTGGGCATGATCACTCGTTCGGGCGTGGAAAATCTCCATCTCAAGCGTCTGGATAAAGGCCCGGGCCAGATGATCTTGCTCTACAACGCTGCATTCGTCTGGATAAAAAACATCGAGAGCGAATATGTGCTCGAAAGCCATGTGTTGGGCATCAACACTTATCGTTGCGAGATTCGCGATAGCTATTTTCACGATTCCTGGGGCTACGGCAGCGGCGGCCAGGGTTATGGCGTGAATCTCGAAAAACACAGCACCGGTTGTCTGGTCGAGAACAACATCTTTCGCAATTTTCGTCATTCAATCGTCGTGCAGGTGGGGGCCAGCGGTAATGTCTTTGGTTACAATTACTCCACCGACAAACACAGCTATTTCACCGACACCTCTGTGCATGGACATTTCGCATCCTACAATCTGTTCGAAGGGAACATCATGCAAGAGGTGAATGTTTCCGACGCCTGGGGGATGTCTGGGCCCGGCAACACCTTTCTTCGTAATTGCGTCCAGAAGGAAGGCATTCAGATCAAAAACAAGTCTCACACGCAGAATGTCGTGGGGAATGTACTGAGCTGGAATCCCAACATCATCCAGATCGATCCAGACGTGCAGGACACCATCGTGCATGGCAACTATCAGGAGGAGATGGTGCAATGGGATCCGGGTATCTCGGACCACAACATCCCCAACAGTTATTACCTCGGAGGCAAGCCCTCCTTTTTTGGCGGCATGTCGTGGCCATCCATCAACCCGCTGAGTCACCCCAACTCCAATGATTGCGTGAATCCGGCGCAGCAACGCTGGCTGCAGCAGGCGACGCCCACACCCACGCCGCCGCCCGGCACGCCCATTCCCACCAACACGCCCGGCCCCACGCCCACTCCCACGGCGACAGCGACGCCCACGGCGCTCCCAACTGCGACGCCTGTGGGCCAAATCCTGGTGAATGCGCCCGCCCGCGCCGACGCCTACATCAGCGAGTGGCATCCCGACACGAATTACGGCAGCGGCGTTTTGCGGGTTCGCAATGGCGACGTCGAGCAATCCCTCCTTCAATTCGATCTGGCATCCTTGCCCGCCAACATCCAGATCGATGAAGCGAAGCTTCGACTTTGGGTCAGCGGTCGCAGCAATGCAAATCTGTTGACGGGGGATGTTTATGTGTTGCGGCGAGCCTGGAATGAGTATCAGGTCACCCACAAGCAGGCTGCCGCGGGCGTCGCCTGGCAGAGCCCAGGCGCTCACGGCGATGCAGACCGCAACCCGAATCCCATCGCCTCGCGGCGCCTGCCCGCCAGCGGGCCCATAACCTGGAATGTCACCGATGTCGTTCGAGGCTGGTACGAGGCTCCATCGAGCAATCGTGGGCTCATTCTGGGCGCGACGGCTGTAAATGGCAACGTAGGATATAGTTTTGTCGGGCGCGAAGGCGCGGCGGATAAGCGCCCGGTGTTGCTGGTGCGTTATCGTCAGATCGCTACTACGGCCATGCCGCCCACCCCCACTTCCTCTCCGACATTTACTCC
>JALWDV010000610.1 GCA_027036755.1 Anaerolineae bacterium | reverse complement strand
CTATAGTGGCGTTCGCCACGTCCGCCCGGCGATGAAGTCGCGGGGCTACAAAACAGCGCCGGATAAATCCGGCTAGCCCCGCAGGGGCGCTGTTTCTAGCCGGGGGACTTCATCCCCCGGCGCTGGCGGCGTTGCTGTTTCTTCAACCGAAATAGGACGCACCCATCTGCGTTCTATTTACGAAGGAGTCCGACGGCGGGCGCACCCGCGCCGATACGGATGAAAATAACTCGCGGCCAAGGCGGCGCGGGGAGCCAATCCCGTAATGCGTGATGCGTGGTAACTGCTAAGGTCGTTTTCGCTTGAACTAACCTGACAGGTTCCTTTGGCAGCGATTCAGAGCCTTGCACGCTTCGTTGCTGGCTGAAAAGCGCACATCTTACCGCCAAGATTACGAGAACCTGTCAGGTTTGAGTGGAAAAAGACAACCAACTGGCATACGTTAGCAGTTACGATGCGTGATACGTAACGACCTCACGGATTACGCATCACGCATCATGTCGGTTGTAGACTCGTCCAACATTGACTTGGGGCCATTTTGGCAAACCCGCGCAACTCTATTTACGAGACAACACAAGGCCGGCCCTATTTCGAGGACCGGCCTTGCGTCGATGTCAGCTGAAGAGTATTCTAGACGAGGCTTGTACCGCCGTCTCCCTCCACAACCACCTCTTCGTAACCTGTAATCATGGCTTTGATGTTCTCAAAGAGGGTGTGGCCTGTTGTGGTCATATACACGTGGATGATGAAAAATGTTACCAAGAGGAATGCGGCCACCGTGTGGATGAAGGCCAACCATTCCAGAGGGATCGGGATCGCCAGCCGTACCTGGTCGTAAAAAATCATCATCAATCCAGTTGTGGCCATAACTGGAAAAATGAGCACAAGAAAGCCAAGATAGGTGATCCGCTGCAGGGGGTTCAGCTTGATGCGAGTGGTCTTTTCATAGGGATGGGGATCGCCTCGGAAGATGCCCACCGTGTAATAGCGCAATTGTTTGCTAATTTTCTGCCGTGAGGGTAGATATTGCTTCCACTGGCCCGTGGTTAAATGCCAGAACACGGCGAAGACGAACAGGATGACTAGCGCCCACCCCAGAAGCCGATGAAGCAAATAGGCTTCTTCAAAAGTTTGTAGGCGATACGTGCCATGGACGCAGAACCCGGTAAATCCCAAAGCAATGATGAGGATGGCCTGGCTCCAGTGCCATAAGCGCTCGAATCGGGTGTAAATTTTGACGTTTTTCTTCGTCATCATAACCTCCAATGACGCCGCTCAGAAGTCTTGCGACCGGGCGTTAATGTGCGTTCTTTTTGCGGGAGAGAATGCGAAGGATGGCATGGATAGCGACTCCGATGAGGGCCAGCAAGGCCAGACCCCATCCCAGGAAGTCCAGCCAGGGGAAGCGATCCTGACCGGGCACATAGATGCCTGCAACCTGAGTCAGGCGACCTCCCGGCGAGTGGCAAGCATCGCAGTGCAACGATTGTTCGCCAGGAGCAACCATGTGAGTCTGGGGCCAATACATTTCTGTATCCACCCATTCATATTTGCCGCTGTAAGGCAGCCCGGCGGTTTCCATACCCACTTTGAAAGCTTCATCCCAATTGAATCCCTTCCAATAGGCGGTCTTGTCTTCCTTGTTGAAGGGGAAGAGGTGGGGCACGAGAAGTTGTTTGGTCTCAGGATCGTAGCCTTGTTTGCCCTTGACGATCTTGAAAGGATAGATGCGGGCGTTGGGATCGTCGGGAGCTCCGGAAATCTTGTTGATGATGATGACGCCTTTCTCGTTGGGCTCCACTTGTTCTCCGGCAAATATGTAATCAGTGTCGCCATTGAACCAACGATATTCAGGGATGATGTTGGCTTCCCATTTCTCAGTCCCTTTCTTGAAATTGTATGTCGTCCAGCCATTCTCATCCTTCTCTACGCCCCGCGCCTTGTCTCCCGCCGTGGACCAATCCCAGTACATGAGGGTTGGTTTGCCGCCGCGGGCGAATTCAGGAACATGGCAGGTCTGGCAGGCCAGAGTGTCGACGTGATCGTTGAGCTTCTGTTTCTTGTGTGGTTTCAAACCATGACAGGATGCGCACGTTGCAGGCATGCCATCGCTTTCGGGCAAGTCCTTGCCATGTGTATCATTGACCGTCATGTGGTAGCGACTACCTGGAATTTGATGGGCCTCGGTCTTGTGGCAGTCCGCACAGACCATGTTTTCCCCTTCGGGAGACATGTGTACATCCAGCTCCTTGGGGGGCTTGATGAGGGATGTGTCCAGGTCGCCATGCTTGACGCCATCACCGCCGCCGCCTTTGAAATGGCAGGCTCCGCAGTTGGCCCGGCCGGTCGCTCCCACATTTTGAGCGACCTCACTCAAGTCCACCGGCTCCCAAATCTTACCGCTCTTGGGAGGAAATTCCTTGGGTTTATACGCAGGATGTCCCGCACCGGCAGGGAATTTTTTGTATTTGCCTGTGGTGTCGTGGCAAATGAGACAATCGATACTTTCTTCTTTGGAGAAATCAAAGGAAGCATCTTTCCAGCCATAACCGGCGTGACAACTGGTGCAACGAGCCTCGTTGCTAGTGGTGCTGATTCAGAAATTGTTGATGACGCCTTTCTTCCCCCATATATCGCCCGAGGCTGGATCCTTGTATTCCCAGGTCCAGTGAATACCGGCCATCACTTGAGCCGGGGCTTCATTGTGGCATTCAAGGCAGGCCTTAGTGACTTCTGGAGCTGTCTCGAATTCCTTTTTTAGCTCCTTGAATTGAGTGTGATCCGCGGTGGTTGCTGGCAGATCCTGATGTGCGGGGGGCTTCGCTTCTTGAGGCGCGGGTGCGGAGGCTGCATTACAGGCAGCCAAAAGCGCCGCCACCAGCAACAGCATCACAAGAAGCAGCAGGGGTTTGCGTTTCTTCATTGTATGCGCTCCTGTATGGATAGAGATAAAGAAAAGGACGATTGATAAGCTGTCGTTAATAAAACTCATATAGCTCTCATATTACCCTCAAGTTTATAAGATGAATTTATCTTTTCGATATGATCTATGTCATTGTCACTTATCGTTAGTTATTATTAAAATGGTTCAAGAAAACTTATATAACGATTTGAAAATTGTTTTTGCGTCGAAAACAGGGATTTTCCACGCCCGAATCTGTGCGCCCGCGCCCCGCCAATCATCCCCCACAGGAGGCCATCATGCTCGACTGGCATGATTTACAGGTTTTCATCGCCGCCGCGGATCTCGAAAATTTCTCAGCAGCCGCACAGGAGCTGCACCTCAGCCAGCCCGCCATCACTCAACGGATCCGATCATTAGAGAAGCAACTGGGCGTCAAGTTATTCGAACGCCAGGGACGCCGGGTGCATCTCAGTGAGGCGGGCGCTTATCTGCTGCCCCTGGCCAAAGACCTGCTGCGCCGCAGCAAACGCACCGAAGAGATGATGCAATCGCTGCGGGGCGAGGTGGTGGGGCATCTCGTCATTGGCTGTTCCACCACCACGGGCAAATATCTGTTGCCCCCGCTCATGGCCCGTTTTTGCGATCGTTATCCCGGCGTGCAAGCCACTGTACGGGTCGGGTCCCGCAACCGGGTGCTGGAATTGCTGGCCGCGGGTCAGGTGCATCTGGCCTTCACCAGCGCTCTCACCCCCCGCCGGGAGATTCGCTATCGCAAATTCATTCAGGATCAGGTCGTTCTCATCGCCCCCAGCAATCATCCCTGGGTGCAACAAGAGGCCATCGAGCCGGAGGAACTGCTGCAAGAGCGTCTGATCTTGCGCGAACCGGGCTCGGGCGCCTACCAGGCCATGGAAACATCCCTGGCCCGCCACGACATCAGCGTGGATGAATTGCACACCGTCATCACTGTGGGCAACTCCGAGGCCATCATCCTGGCGGTGGAAGAAGGCATCGGCGTGGGGTTCGTGCCCAAGCTGGCTGCACAGCGCTGTATGAGGCTGGGCCACATCCAGGTCATCCCCATCATCGATACATTTATGAGCTACACTATCTGGATGGCGGAGAACGCGATGCAGCCCGCCACTGCGGCCCAATTGCATTTCCTGAAATTATTAAAGGAAGAAGGTTATCTGCAAGAGGATGAGCCCATGAGAAGCCAGCCGCTCATTTGAAATGCCAGCGCCTTATGATATGATTCACGCATCACCCCATTCGTGCGAGGCATTCTTTGAGCGCCAGCAACGTAGCAGCCGAACGTTTTCAACTTAACGCCAAAAGCGCCACGCAGATCGCTATCGAGACGCTGGCGTTTTTCGCTCAGCCCGCGCGTATTCTGCGAAATTACAAGCCTGGCGATCTACGTTATGATCTCATGGCCGGGCTGACGGTGGCGGCCATCATGCTGCCCCAGGCCATCGTCTATTCTTTCATCGCGGGGATGCCGCCCGTCACCGGGCTTTACACCGCCATTCTGGGCTCGATTGTGGCCGCGCTGTGGGGCTCTTCGCTGCACGCCCAGTCAGGCCCGACCAACACCCACGCCCTGATGACCATGGCGGTGACCATGGCGGTGACCATGACGGTGGCCACGGTGGGCACGCCCGAATTCATCGCTGCCGCGGGCTTGCTCACGGTCATGGTGGGGGTTTTCAAGCTGCTGGTGGGAGTGACGCGGTTGGGCGTGCTGGCGAATTTCGTTTCCGACGCGGTCGTCGTGGGGTTTACCGCGGGCGCAGGCATTCTCATCGCCATCAATCAATTGCCCCAGATGTTGGGCGTTTCGGTGACGCCCGGCTCGGATTTTGTCGAAACCCTGCAGCAGCTCATCCTCAATCTGAACGAGACCAACATTCCCAGCGCCGCTGTGGGCCTTTTCGCCATCCTCACCATTCTCATCCTCTCCCGCATCAACAAGAAATTGCCGGGCGTCCTCATCGCTGTGGTGCTCTCGGCCCTGGCCGTCGCAGTTTTTCATCTGGACGAGAGGGGCGCGGCCATCATCGGCGCGTTGCCCCGGGGTCTGCCGCCTCTGGCCCATCTGCCCTTCAACGATTGGGAACTGATAGGAAAGCTTTCCACCGGGGCCCTGGCCGCGGGCGCTATCGGCCTGGTGCAGACCACCTCCATCACCCGGGCGCTTTCCAGCGCGACGCGGCAGCGGGTGGATAGCAATCAGGAGTTCGTGGGACAGGGGCTGGCGAACATCGCAACGGGCCTGTTCTCGGGGTTTCTGGTCACCACCTCCTTCAATCGCTCGGCCCTCAACCTGCAATCGGGCGCCCGCACCCAGATAGCCGCGGTCTCTTCGGGCGTGTTCGTGCTCATCGGGATGCTCCTCCTGGCCCCCTACGCGGCCTTCATCCCCAAAGCCGCGTTGGCTGGCGTGCTCGTGGTCATCGCCTACCGCATGGTGGATATCGCGGAGATCAAGCGGCTGCTGCATGGCGGCCGGGGGGATGCGGTGATCATGGCCACGACCCTCATCGCCACCTTGCTCATCCCCCTGGAATACGCGGTGCTGCTGGGCATCGTCCTCTCGCTGCTGCGCTACATCCTGCGCACCAGCACGCCCCAGGTGTTGCCGCTGGTCCCCGACGAGCATTACAAGCACCTGGTCTATCAGCCCCATAAACCCCAATGCCCGCAACTGGCCGTCATCGAAATCCGGGGCGATCTCTACTTTGGGGCGGTGAATCACGTCGAGAAGACGATTTTGGAGATCAAACGGCTGAATCCCGACCATCGATATCTGCTTTTGCGGATGCAAAATGTGCAGGTCATCGATATCAGCGGCATTCACATGCTGGAATCCCTGCTCGACGCCTATCGCCATGATGGCGGCGATCTCTACTTCGTCAAAGTGCGCGGGGCCGTGCATCAGCGCATGAAAAGCCTGGGATTCATCGATCATCTGGGAGAAGACCATCTTCTGGAAAAGGATGAAGCGATTTCCCACATCTTCCAACACGTGCTGGACCCCGCCATCTGCATTTATGAATGCGATGTGCGGATTTTCGCCGAATGCCAGAATCTGCCTCGCCCCATCGAGCATTTGACCATCGCTCCCCTCGATTCGCTCGACGATAGTTCGTTTCCCGAGATTTCGGTGCAAGACCTCTACAAACAGCTCCACGCCGCCAATCCGCCTTTGGTGGTGGATGTGCGGGAGCCGCGGGAGTTTCGGCATAGCCACATCCCCCAGGCCCGCAACATCCCCCTCTCGAAACTGCTGACTAAACAGCTCGACCTGCCCCGGGATCAGCCCCTGGCGCTGGTGGGGCGCACGACCCGCCGGGCCCGCCGTGCGGCCATCGCACTGCAACGGCGAGGCTTCCAGAACATCACGTTGCTGGCGGGCGGCATGAGAGCCTGGGAGAGCGCCGATCTCCTGACCGCCGTTGAACTTTTCTAAAAATACATTGTTGCGTCATTCCCACGCCCGCCAGGAGGATGAATCGCAGGTGCGACGCACTTTGTCACACCTTTCGATCGCTGCGCTCCCTCGAAACGACATAGGAGAACCTGTTTTTTCAACTCAGGCTTCACGGGCGAGGCGCCCGTCGATACCGATGAAATCACCGCGCGGTCAGGGCGGCGCGAGAAGCCAATCCCGTAATACGTAACGCGTGATGCGTAACGACCTCACGTATTACGCGTTACGCATCACGCCTGTTGCAGCCTCGTCCACCGTGGACTTGGGGCCATTTTGGCAAACCCACGCAACGCTATTTTCGAAACGAAACAGGACACCCCATGATGACGACACACCCCCTTCGCCGAAACCTGGGCCTCGATCTAGTGCGCGTCACCGAGGCCACCGCCATCCAGGCGGGCCGCTGGATGGGCCTGGGCAAACGCACCGAGGCCGACCAGACCGCCATCAGGGCCATGCTGAACGGCATCAACGATCTGGACATGAATGGCCGCATCGTCATTGGCGAGGAATCGAAGGTGGGGACGCACTCGCCCCTGGATAGCGGCAAAATCGTTGGCAATGGCGCAGGCCCGGAAATGGACGTGGTGCTGGACCCCATCGACGGCACCAATCTGCTGGTGCACGGGCGCTCGGGCGCTATTTCCGCCATCGCCGTGGCCCCCCGCGATTCCATGTGGTCGCCTTATCCCGCCGCCTACATGGAAAAACTGGTGGTGGATCGCGAGGTGGCCCACGCCCTGGTGAAAGAAGCTCTGGACGCGCCCGCAGCCTGGACGCTGGCCATGATCGCCCGCATCAAGAAGAAAACCATTCGCGATCTGGTGGTGTTCGTGCTGGATCGGCCCCGTCACCAGGACCTCATCGAGGAGATTCGCATGGCGGGCGCGCGGGTGGCCCTGCGCCGGGATGGCGATATCGCCGGCGCGATCCTGGCCGCCATCCCCAACAGCGGCATCGACGTGCTCATGGGCGTAGGCGGCTCGGCCGAGGCGATTATGGCTGCGTGTGCGGTCAAGGCGCTGCGCGGGGCCATGCTAACCCGCCTGGCTCCCCAATCGCCCGAGGAGCACCGACGGGTGATCGACGCCGGGTTAGACCTCTCGATGATCATGAATCAGAACGAGCTTGTGCGCAGTGATCAGGTCTTCTTCGCCGCCACCGGCGTCACCGATGGCATGTTGCTGGATGGCGTGACCTACGCCGGAGGCTTCGCGGTCACCCATTCCATCGTGCTGCGGGCCAAAACCGGCACCAAGCGCATGATCCGGGCGGAGCGTTTGCTGGAAGATATGTTCGATCACGAAGACGCTTACACGCACTCGCCCGCCGCCTCCCAATCCCCATTCGACAAGGAACCCACCCATGCCCACCATCCAACTGAATGACCAACGCCTGCATTACGCCGCGCATCTGGACGATCCCAACACGCCGCCCATGCCCCTGGTGCTGATCCACGGCGCAGGGGGCAATCTCTATCACTGGCCGCCGGGCCTGCGTCGTCTGCCCGGCCATGACGTGTATGCGCTGGATCTGCCGGGACACGGCAAATCGGAAGGCCCGGGACGGGATAGCATCGAGGGATATGTGCAGGTGGTGCGGGATTGGGCCCGGGCCCTGAACCTGCCGCGCTTCGTCATCGCCGGGCACTCCATGGGCGGAGCCATCGCCCAGACCTTCGCCCTGCGCCATCCCGAAATGCTCAAAGGCATGATCCTGGTGGCCACGGGCGCGCGGCTGCGCGTGCATCCCAAAATCCTCGATGGCATCCGCACCGACATGAACAGCGTGGGCGAGATGCTGGTGGATTGGGCCTATGGGCAGAAGGCCACGCCCGAGCAGAAACGCCAGTTCCTCAAGCAATTCAACAGCGTGGACCCCGAGGTGATGTACGGCGACTGGGCCGCGTGCAACGTCTTCGACGTTCGGGAGCAGCTCCCCGCCATCGACATTCCCGCGCTGGTCGTTTCGGGCAGCATGGATGTGATGACGCCCGAGAAATACGGGCGCTACATGGCCAAAAACCTGCCCAACGCCGATTTTGCGCTCATCGAAGGCGGCGGTCACATGCTCATGCAAGAGCAACCGCAGATGCTCATCAACGCCATCCGCGGCTTTCTGGACGCGCTCGCCACGCCCTGACAGGTTCTTTGCCAAAGCGAGGAATGCGAGATACCATTCCTCCCGACACACTCAGTTCGTTTGGGTGTGTCCAATTTCGATTGGTCGCATTCTCGTTCCGACAAAATTGCCGAGTGATGCACATTCAGTAGATCACGATTTCATCCGCAAGTACACGCCGAATAAATTCAGGTCTCAAGGCGTTCCGCCGCATGTCCCTCTTCAGGGACATTTTCGGCGCGAAAGGCGTCTGTCTGCGCAGGCAGACAG
>JALWDV010000609.1 GCA_027036755.1 Anaerolineae bacterium | reverse complement strand
CGACTGACGACGTCGGCGTCTGTTGAGCCCCCCATCACGCCTGTCCCGAGCGCCGTCCCCAGCCCAGCGAACAGCCATCGCATCGATTCCATCGGTCCCGAGCCCGTTCCAACCATCTCCCCGCTGCCGCAAGGGCGGGGACGTCCGCCCGTCCACATTCTCATTCCCGCGGCGGGTCTGGACGCCCCCGTGCAGCCGATGCGCTGGCGAGTGGCGGGAGATCACACCGAGTGGGTGGTTCCCAATGACGCCGCTGGCTGGCACATCGACAGCGCTTTTCCAGGCGAAAAGGGCAATGTGGTCATCTCGGGCCACCACAACATCGGCGGCAGCGTCTTCGCCGGGGTCAGCCGCATTGGCGAACCGGACTCGCGGCTGGGCCTGGGAGATGAAATCATTCTGGAAGATGATCAGGGGCGGCGATTCGTCTATCGCATCACAGGCTGGCGGCGCATCCCCGAGGATCATGCTTCGGTGGCTTTGCGCCAGGAAAACGCCAGCTATTTGCTCCCCACCGACTTTCCTCAACTCACGCTCATCACATGCTGGCCCGCCGACAACAACACCCATCGCGTCATTGTCCAGGCCGCACTGACCGAAATCCGCACGCCGTGAAAAGCTCCCGGACATTCATCCTGCTGTCTTTGCTCCTGCTGCTCCTCCTGGCTGGATGCAGCAATCAGGGCGCGACCGTCACTTGGGAAACCGCCTCCGAAGTGAATACGGCGGGATTCAACCTCTATCGCTCCGACAATCCCGATGGCCCCTGGGAAAAGATCAACGATCAACTCATTCCTTCTTCCGACGATCCGGTCAGCGGCGGAAAATACAAGTTCGTAGACAAGAGCGCCGAGCCAGGCAAGGTCTATTACTACCAGTTGGAAGAAGTCGAGCTTTCGGGCAATGCGACGCGCTTCGATCCCATCAAGCTGGAAACCGGCGGCGCCTGGCCCGGCTGGCCCTGGTGGATTGTCGGGGCCGTGGCGGCCATCGGTGCGGGATGGCTGTTGGGCAGTCTTTTCGGCAAAAAGAAAACGCATGAAGCTGGAAAATAAGACAATCCTCATCACCGGCGCATCCCAGGGGATCGGCGCAGCCGCTGCCCGGGCCTTTGCCGAATATCCGGTCAAGCTGGCGTTGCTGGCCCGATCCGAACAGCGCATCATGGCCCTGGCCGACGAACTGAGCCAGAAGCCAGGCGTCGAGGCCCTGCCTATCCCCGCGGACGTCGCCAAACCTGACGACATTCGGCGGGCGGTGGCGCAAGCCCGCGCCGCGTTCGGCCCCATCGATATCCTGGTCAACAACGCGGGCGTGGGCATGAGCAGCCCCGTGGGAGAAATCGATTACCAAAAGGGCCACCAGCTCTTCGAGATCAACTACTGGGGTGCGATCCGTATGACCGAGGCGGTGCTGCCCGAGATGCGTCAACGTCGGGACGGGCTCATCATCAACATCTCCTCCATCGTGGGACGCCGCGCCATGCCCGGCATCAGCGTTTATTGCGCGTCCAAATTTGCGCTCAACGCCTTCTCCGAAAGCATCCGGGTGGAGCTAAAAAAGGACAATGTGCGGGTGATCAGCTTTTATCCGGGCGTGACCGCCACCAATTTCGGCGACAATCTGCTCACCGGCCCAAACACCATCGAAGGCAAGGGCCGGGCCAAGGTGACTTCGGCCGAGGATGTGGGTCGGGCCATTGTGCGGGCCGCGCGCAAAGAGCCCCGGGACGCCTACGCCACATTGTTCGACCACATCTTCGTCCTGGCGTCCACCTTCGCCCCCTGGCTGATGGACAGAATGCTGGCGAAAATGTAAGCGCAACGGCGGGCGCATCTGCGCTGATGAGGATAAAAAAAGGCTGATTGCGTCATTCCGACGACCGCAGGGAGGAGGAATCTCCTGGGTTGCAGGGGGATTTCTCGGTCGCTGCGCTCCCTCGAAATGACGCGGGAGAAAATTGTTTTGATTTTATCTGTTTTTACCTGCGTAGATCAGCTTTTTCTGCGTCATCTGCGTTCTATTTTCGAAGCAATTCAGATAGACAAACTGGCCACCAACCCTTTCCGAACTCCAACATCAAATCCACCATCCCCCCAATGAAAGCATTTCTCCCCCTGATGGGCTGGAACGAGATTCTGGCCCGGGTCTTCGAAGGTTTCGAGGTCGAAAAAAACGCCTCCCCCGAGTGGCTGGTCAATCCAGCCACCAATCGCAAACTCAAACTGGATTATCTTTATCCCGAGATCGGCGTGGCCGTGCGATTCACGGGCCTGAAAGCCAAGGGGCAGCGCCGCAAGAGCGATTGGGAGGCGCTGGAAGACCAATCTCGCGATGAGGTGCGGCGGGAGCTCTGCCGTCTCAACGGCGTCGATCTGACGCTAATCACGCCCCACGACCCGTTCCCCAACGAGCAATTGCGGCGATTGCAGATGGCGCTGGGCGCAGCGTCCCGACGGCTGGCCAAGGCCAGGCGATTCAAGGGCAAGGCTGCGCTGATGGAGCGGCTCAACCAGGCCCGCAAACGCCTTGACGAGATCAAACGACATGTAAAAACGCCCGAAGACCTGATTCCCTACGCCGAAGCCTGGCGAGATCGCGAGGCCAACGCCATCGCAGAGCTGCGAAAATCAACCCCGAAAAAGCCCAAACGCACCATCAAACCCGAACGGCTGAAAGTGGGACAAAAGGTGAAGCACAGTCACTTTGGCGTGGGCGTGGTCACCGCTATCGAAAAGGGCGAGGATGACGCCTATGTCACCATCGACTTTGTGACAAAAGGGGAACGCAAGTTTGCGCTCTCGTTGCTGGCGGGCAAGCTGATGGTCGCACGCAAGGGCTAGTACACGAAGGCCGAAATGATTGTATGGTTTGTTATGACAATGCGACGCGCCGGATGTGCGATCCGGCGCGCTCTTCCCGTTTAACCCGCCGGATTGCGAATCCGGCTGGACGCAAGCGCATGCAGCCAACTATACAACGACTTACGCCTTCTTGCACTAGGCCCGTTGTCCATCGACGCCGTCGCGGCTGGCGAAAAACTGGTAGAACGCCAGAAGCGCCAGCAAAAGCACAATCCAGGCGATGATCTGGCTGAGGCGGTAGCCGTCGCCCACGATGATGGGCTCGGCCCGGAACGCGTCCACCAGCAAGCGCACGCCCGCGTAGCCCGCCAGAGCGAACAATGCGGCGAATCCGGGCCGCAATCGCCGCAGCAGCGCCCAAAATCCGACCAGCACCGCCAGAACGCCCAGCAGTTCGTAGTATTGCACCGGATGCCGGGCCACGTTCCACTGATAGATGGCCCAGGGAGCCATGGTGGGCTCGCCAAAGGCGATGCCATTCAGACCCTGGGCCAGGGCCAGCGCAGCCAGCAGCGCCAGCGCCCCGCCCGCCAGCGCGTCCAGTAGGGAGGTGAGAGGAAGCTGGTATCTGCGCTGATACCAGATGACGACCGCCAGCGCCGCAGCCGCGGCAAACCAGGGCTGGATGGCGTTCATGTTGGGCGAAAGCGCGCTGAGCGGATCCGAGGCGTAGGCCGGGAAGTAGAGAATGACATGCCCCAGCCGCCCGGCAATCAGGCCCGCGATGACGGCGTAAAAGCCCATGTTGTAGAAATGATCAGGATCGAGGCCGCGGCGAGCCGCCACTTTGGCGGCGAACCACAGGCCGAGGAAGTAGCCGAGGAGAAGCAGCAGCGGGTAGGTGGGCAGCGAGGCCGGGCCGATGGAGATGGTGGGGTGCATGGGGAGCGTTCAGGAAAGAAGTGCGCGGTCCGCCCGGCGATGAAGTCGCCGGGCTACAAAACAGCGCCGGATAAATCCGGCTAGCCCCGCAGGGGCGCTGTTTCTAGCCGGGGGGCTTCATCCCCCGGCGCTGGCGGCGGCAAAAAGGGGAAGTTATTTCTGGACGTTCACTAAGTCGGTATTCTTTAGGCAGCGGCGTCTTGTCCACGTGGCCGGCGCGGGCGTTTCACTCAGACCTCGGAGGTCTGCGCAGACCTCCGAGGTCTCGCGTCGGGCGACAAAGAGACCGTTATCGCATCGGCTCTTTTGGATTCCAGGGGGTGTCCAGTACACGTCGTTGCAAGGTCGTGCGATTCTGCCGTTTGTCTGCGCTTCGCGGGGTCAAAGACTTCGGAGGTCTGGCGAGACCTCTGAAGTCTACAGTGGGGGCCGCCATTACGCCCTCTGAAATCCGGTTGAACCATCGCATCCGATACGTCATTTGAAATTGAGGCTACGGATAGATGCTTTTGAGTTGTTGTTTGAGCAGCGCCGCGTTCATCTGACCGATGACGATCTCGCGAATGACGCCATCGCGGTCGATGAAGAAGGTGGTGGGGAGTGAGTTGACCTGATAGCGCTGAGACGCTGCATACTGTTCATCCAGCGCCACAGGAAAGGTGAGTCGCCGCTCATCCAGAAAGGCTTTCACCGTGGCGGCGTCTTCTCCCTGATTCACGCCCAGCACCACCAGTCCGCCCGCAGCGTACGCATCATAAGCCGCCTGCAGTTCGGGCATCTCAGCCTGGCAGGGCGGGCACCAGGTGGCCCAAAAATTCAGCGCCACGGGCTGTCCCTGCAAATCCGACAACGTGATCGAGCCGTCATCCAGCGCGGGCAGGGTGAAATCGGGCGCAGGATGCCCGCGCAGGGGGATGCTCTCGGGCCGGGCGGCGACGCTATCAGGAATCCGGCTCAGCCATATCCAGGCCGGGCCCAACAGGAGCACGGCAAGGATGAGGAATGAAAGAAGCCGTCTGGTCGACATAGGGACTCAATTCGCAGGAAGAAATGAAAAGGGTGCGTCCTTTTTCGGTTGAAGCGTTTGCTACGTCCGCCCGGCGACTTCATCGCCGGACTACAAAACAGCGCCGGATAAATCCGGCTAGCCCCGCAGGGGCGCTGTTTCTAGCCGGGGGACTTCATCCCCCGGCGCCGGCCGCGGGCGCGAAGCGCCCCGTTAATGAATGGATTATTTACTTTCCAGTAACTGCTAACGCACCCCGGTTAACTAACCACAAAGGGCACAAAGGCACTAAGAACACGAAGAAAAAATGTATAAATTTCCCTTTGTGCCTTTGTGTCTTAGTGTTCTTAGTGGTTTTCGGGTGACGACCTTAGTAGTTACACTTTCCAACTCATTTGGGACGCACCCAAATGAAAAATAGTAACTGCTAAGGTCGTTTTCGCTTGAACTAACCTGACAGGTTCCTTTGGCAGCGATTCAGAGCCTTCCACGCTTCGTTGCTGGCTGAAAAGCGCACATCTTACCGCCAAGATTACGAGAACCTGTCAGGTTTGAGTGGAAAAAGACAACAAACTGGCATACGTTAGCAGTTACGAAAAATAAGGCGATGTCAACTGTCGCATCGAAAGTCAGACGCCATCATACGTTATTTTGCCGCTGCGAACAATCTCCGGCGGGGGCGATTACCCTCCGATCATCGACGTCGAGGACTCCACCGTTCGATCTTCCCCCAATAACTGCCTCTCATATGCATCGATCAACCCAAATAGCACCTCATCGAAAAACGCATCGAAATCCTCGCGCAGAGCAATATCTTCCTGTTCTGTCAAGCGAGCTCCCGACTCGGGATTAGTGAGGGAATGCAATAGCTTTTGGCGGAAGAATTGAAACGCTCGAACTGTGTCTAAGAGTGAAATCCGATATTTCAGCGAAGAGAATGCGTAAGCCTTTCCCAGCTCTCGTCCCTCTACGATAAGTTCCTCTCGATGTCCGGGCAGCGTTAGATAACGAATGGCTTTTTCAAAGAGCGCACGCCCCAACATGCGTTGGTTTGTCATGCCCTCTTCATCGAATTGGCTGTACCAAAGCTGTTCGGTGGGAGGCGATCGCTGCAAATCGCGCCGGGTTTCCACCAGCGCCGTCGTAAAGAGGGATTCTTCGGCGCTCAGTTCCGGCGGCGAATCTGAATGACTGGCCTGCATCAAAAAGGCCCGGATGTCCTCCGCCCTGAAACGGCGATGCCCGCCGGGCGTGCGATAGGAGGGGATTTTGCCCGCGTCAGCCCACTGTCGCAAAGTGGCGGGATGAATCCCCAAGAGATTACTGGCTGCAGAAAGCGTTAACCAACGAGACATCGACAACCTCTAACAAGAGAAAATCAGGCGCCAAGCATGACCGCAACGACCTGAATTCGACGATTCAAGCGATGGGATAGAGTTTATCACCTCCATTCAAAAATCGCAACGACTCCCAATTTCTAATTCCAATCTAACTATTCGCTTATGATTTGCTAACGTTCCGGCATTATTTTTTGAAGTGAACGATAAGTTCCACGCATTGCTTTCTCAGTTTCACATCTCAAATCCCTGGACAGGAGGTAGAAAGATGACCACCCTGACACGCTGGGATCCCATTCGCGAGATGATGCAACTGCAGAATGCAGTCGATCGCCTCTTCGAGTCCGAACTGGCTTCCACCCTGCCTCTGTGGCGGCAATCCGCCACCGCCTGGATGCTGCCGCTGGATGTCATCGAGACCGAAGACGAGTTCATCGTCAAAGCGTCTCTCCCCGGCATCAACCCCGATGAGCTGGACATCAGCCTGACCGACAATGTTCTGACCATCAAGGGCGAGATCAAGGTGGAGGATGATGAAGATGTACGCTATCATCTGCGCGAGCGTCGCTTTGGCATGTTCCAACGCAGCATTTCTCTGCCGGTTCCGGTGAATGCGGATAAGGTGGAAGCGGGGTATGAAAACGGGGTGCTGACTTTGCATATCCCCAAAGCCGAAGAGGTGAAGCCCAAACACATCTCCATCAAAAAGGTCAGCTAAGATCAAACGCTGACCGCGATCGGGCCCACTGGGGAGGCGCACTCCTCAGTGGGCCCGCGTCGTTTGTAAAAAATCGCAACTGCTAACGTATGCCAGTTGGTTGTCTTTTTCCACTCAAACCTGACAGGATCGCTGCAAAAGGAACCTGTCAGGTTAGTTCAAGTGAAAACGACCTGAGCAATTACAAAAAATCTCAGGTTTTTACGCCTGTTCCACGCGATGACGAAAAGCGTCGTAAATGCTGAAAGCGCCCACCAGAAGACATCCCACAGATATCCAGAATAGCATCGCAGGAATGCCGACGATATCCGCCAGGGTGGCCGCGATCAACAGTGGCGCCAGCCCCACCAGCGACGCCATCATAAACTGAACGGTGAAGACGCGCCCGCGCAGCGCCTCGGGCGTCATGCTCTGCAATGTGGTCTGGGCCACGGTATTAATGATGTAAAGCCCGAAGCCCAGGGGAATGACCGTCAGCGCCACCAGGAGCGTCGCGCCCGTAACGTTTTTCGAGACCTGCACCTCGGGCAGGTGCAGCGCCGTGTAATCGTAGCTGATCATCGCCAGCAGGCCGAAAGAAATGGCGGCGACAATCAACATGGCCGATTGCGTCCATTGCGCAGGCAAGGTCTTGCCCCAACGCCCCAGAGCAATGATGGCGATAAGCATCCCCACGCCTGCGGGAACGAAGACAACAACCGCATCCTCGGGAGCGAGCCCCAGCACCCGGGCGCTAAAGCCCGGCGCGATCATCGCCAGAATCATCATCAACGAGGCCACCAACGTCAGTTGAATGACAGAGAGATAAACCGGTCGGTTGCGAATGACGAATCCCCAGCCTTCGCGCAGCTCGCCCCACAATCTGCTCGCCGACGCCATGTCCCGGTCCACTTTTCTCCCCCCATCGCGCGGAAGCCGCATCACAAGGAAGAATGCAATCAGATAGAACGTCCCCATCAACCCAAACGCGCCCGGGACGCCCAGAAGCTTCACCGCGGCGGGGGCGATAATCAGCAGACCTGTCAGTTGGGCCAGTGCGACGGTGAGATTGAACAAGGAGTTGGCGACAATGAGCTGATCTTCCTCCACCAACAACGGCAGCTTCGCCAGAACTGCGGGATTGTAGAACGCCCCCACAGAAGAGCCCAAAAAGGTGATGGCGTAAACGAGGAGCAGCAAAAACAGTGAAGAATCAGCAAACCAGCGCAGGGTGAAAATATAGCTGAGCGCAAGAATCGCCCGAAAGAAGTTGGCGAAGATAATAATCCACTTTTTGGAAATTCGATCCACCACCGCGCCTGCAACGAAGGAGAAAATAACCGGCGGCAGACTGAATGCGGCGATCATCAGCCCGATCTGCAAGCTGTGCCCGGTCAACCGCTCGATCAAAACCAGTTGAACGAAGTGAATCCCGTTCTGGGCGGTGAGGGAGAGCAACTGGGCCACCCACAACCGCCGAAATGCGGGGATGTTCAGAACAGGCTTGAATTCAGAAAAAGTGGACGACATGGACAGATGCTATGAGGAAGACATTCCCGGAGTCTCTGCGTCCGCTCTGATATCCGGAGCTCTTGACACGATCTTTTTCACCGAACGGCGGAATTTATCTCGAGGCAACAAGATTCTGCGTTGACAGGTGGTGCATACGACGCCAATATCAGCGCCCGTGCGCACCACGCGCCACGTCCAGCCGCCACAGGGATGCTGTTTTCGGAATTGGACGATATCGCCCACATGGATTTCAAGGGATTTCATATCAGAAACAACGTGCGTCAAATATGGGGGAAGTCGCACAGAGAATTCGAGATGGCTGATGTTTCGAGGGAAGCATTATACCAGAGTGAAGGCGGGCGTCAGTAATCGAAGAGAAGGAGAGAGGGGACGAGGAGATGATTTTTCAAAAATCAAAAAAAGAGCTTTTACTTTCAAAAAAAGAATTTGCATTTTTTATCCCCAGCCATTACAATGATGGGCGTTATGGCGCTCTATGTCAAAGAATTATCCCCGGAGGAACGATCTCAACTACAGCAGATCGCCAATGGCAGTGATGCAATTCAGGCCCGCTGGGCGCAAATCGTTTTGTTATCGGCCAGCGGCATCGGCGTCCCCAAGATTGCGGACACGCTGGGCGTGTCGGCGGCAACCGTAAGGGCGCGCATCAAGGCTTTCAATCAGCAGCGTATGGAGGCCATGGAGCGAGGCGCTTCGCCCGGACGCCCAGAGACCATCTCTCCCTCTCTGGGGGATAAATTCGCTGCGCTCATGCGTGAACGCGAACCCAGGGACTTCGGCTGGGCGGACACAGGATGGACTCTGGACATGCTCGTCAAAGTCGCCACCGTCGAAGGATGGGTCGAAAGCATCAGTCGCGAGGGCGTGAGACTGGCGTTGAGAAAAAGCAAGCATTCCTATCGAAAGCTCAAAGATTGGCGGAGGAAGAAACGAACATCCGCCACGATTATCGATCCTCAGGAAACGCCCTGAGGCAATTCCTAAGACGGCACGCAATTCTGTCATTCATTCTGCAGGCTATCGCCCGCACAGACCTTTCCTGTCGAAAGGAGAAATTTCATGTTACAACACCCCCCAACCAAACAACGAGATGGCATTCAGTGGCGCATTGACGAGATCCTCGGACGGGTCGATGATGCGAAAACAAAACAAGCCTATTATTATCAGCAGTCCATCAGCGAAATCGATGGCGCTTGGGTGATGACGGAGGACGGCAGAAAGTTGATGTTCGCCACATACAGCTACCTGGGCCTGCTGCGGCACCCCTACATCGATCAGGCGGCGAAAGACGCCATCGAGCGCTACGGCACCGGAACCCACGGCGTGCGTCTGCTGGGCGGCACCCTGGATATTCACCTGGATCTGGAGCAAACCATCGCCCGTTTTCATGGCCGGGATGACGCGATCGTCTTTTCCAGCGGCTATGTCACCAATCTGGCAACCATTTCGACCATTGTCGGCAAAGGCGATTGGGTGATCTCAGATAAATGGAATCACGCCAGCATCGTGGATGGCTGCTCATTGGCCCGAGGTCACTTCGTGCGCTTCCGACACAACGACATGAAGGACCTGGAGCGTCGGCTGCAACAGGCCCCCGAGGGCGCGGGCAAACTGGTGGTGGCGGACGCAGTCTTCAGTATGGATGGCGACATCTTCCCTCTGCCCGAGGCCCTGGAGCTCTGCCACAAATACAACGCCCGCCTGATGATCGACGAAGCCCACAGCCTGGGCGTGCTGGGCGATACGGGACACGGCATCGAGGAGTATTTCGGGATGCCCGGCTCCATCGACATCAAGATGGGAACGCTGAGCAAGACGATCCCGGGCGTGGGCGGCTACATCGCAGCCGATGAGGAGATGATCACCTTCCTCAAACACGCTGCCCGGGCGTTCATCTTCTCGGCAGCGCTGCCTCCCGCGGTGGTCGCCGCCTGCAAGGCGGGCTTCGAGGTCATCGAACGGGAGGGCGTGGAGCGCAATCGCATCCTCAGCCGCAATGTCAAGCACTTCATCGGCGGATTGCAGGAACGCGGCTTTGACACCGGCGTCAGCGTCACCCCCATCGTTCCCATTATGACGTACAGCGACGACAAAGCGCTGATGATGACAAAATACTGTCAGGAGAACGGCGTCTTCGTTTTGCCCGTGCTGCCGCCCGCGGTGCCCCCGGGCAAGAGCCGCTTGCGCGCCAACGTCACGGCGGCTCACACCATCGAAGACATCGACTTCGCGTTGGATGTATTCGAGGCCGCAGGCAAATTTGCGGGCGTCATCTAACCCAACCAACCCCTAAAAATCGAGGGGCGCAGCCATTGCGCCCCTTTTTCTTTGCACGAGACGCGGACTCAACCGATTTTCGGGGGAGAAAGGGCTCCTTCGGAGCGTGTCAGGATTCTTGGTGAGGAAATCGGATCAGTGTAGAATTCGGGAATTCATCTCTCAACAAGGAACAGATTCCATGAAATCCAACATCACCCTCATCGGCATGCCCGGCGCGGGCAAGAGCACCATCGGCATCATCCT
This sequence comes from Anaerolineae bacterium, assembly GCA_027036755.1. Taxonomy (GTDB): domain Bacteria; phylum Chloroflexota; class Anaerolineae; order J102; family J102; genus M2005. The sequence goes on along the minus strand of JALWDV010000609.1, from coordinate 17,573 downwards.
GGCCAAGAATCTGGGCATGGGCTTCATCGACACCGACGTGCTCATCCAGATCAACCAGCAAAAGACCTTGCAGCAGATCATCGACGAGAGCGATCACCTGCAACTTCGGGCCATCGAAGAACAGGAAATCCTGAAGATCAACGTCAGCAACCACGTTATCGCCACCGGCGGCAGCGTGGTTTACAGCGACCGGGCCATGGCGCATCTGCAAGCCATTTCGCACATTGTGTTTCTGGATGTCGCGTTCGACGAACTGGAGCGACGAATCCACAATTTCGAATCCCGCGGCATCGCCAAGCGGGAAGACCAGACGTTTCAGGAGCTTTTCGACGAGCGGCGGATTTTGTATCGCAAATACGCCGAGATCACCGTGGATGGCAACGAGCGGGATCAGGAAGAGATGGCGATAGCCGTGGCGAACGAGGTGGAGAAAAGAAGATAGCGTTCACGGAATCAAGATCGCATCGCCGTTGATCTTGCTTTCCTTCATGGCTTGCAAGACCTCGTTGGCCTCTTCCAGGGGGAAGGTGGCGACAGTGGTGCGGATGGGGATTTCCTCCGCCAGGTTCAGCAACTCGATGGCGTCCTGGCGGGTGCTGTTGGCCACGCTGCGCAGCGTGCGCTCGAAGTAGAGCAGATCGTAGGGCATCTCGGGGATGGGGGTCATGTAGATGCCTGCCAGAGCGATGGTTCCGCCCGGATTCAGCACCCGCAGGGCCTCGGGCACAATGGGCCCGGCCGGGGCGAAGATGATGGCGGAGTCGATTCCTTCGGGCGGCGTGTCCTCGGCCCGACCAACCCACTCGGCCCCCAGCGCCAGTGCGTGCTGCCGATGCCCCAGACTGCGGGTGAAGACGAAGACGCGGACGCCCAGATGCCGGGCCACCTGGATGGTGATGTGGGCCGAATTGCCAAAGCCGTACAGCCCCAGCACCTGGCCGGGCTTCGCTTCGGATAGAACAAAGGCCCGATAACCGATAACCCCGCCGCACATCAGGGGCGCGATCTCGGGATCGGACAGGTTGGCGGGGAGATGATAGGAGAAACCCTCATCCACAACCATATACTCGGCGTAGCCGCCATTCACATGATACCCGGTGAACATGGCGTTCTCGCACAGATTCTCGCGCCCCGAGCGGCAATACTTGCAATGGCCGCAGGTGCGATAAAGCCAGACCGCTCCGGCTTTATCGCCAAGAGCGAATTTGGTGACGCCTTCTCCCAACTTATCCACCACGCCCACCACCTCGTGCCCGGGGATTAGCGGCAACTTGGGCAAGGGGAGATCGCCCTCCACCGTATGCAGATCGGTGTGGCACACGCCGCAGGCGGTGACCTTGATGCGAATCTGGCCCGGGCCGGGCTCGGGGATGGGGACATCCTCCAGACGCAGGGGCTTCTGCGTAATGTCTTTGGGTTCATGCAAAACCATTGCTCGCATGGTTCACCTCCGATGAGTGAAAGGAGAAACTGACCATAGTCAATTATACACCCAATCCTGCGATCCTGTTGGCGGCGAAATCGAAGTTTTGTCATCCTGTCATCATCGTGTAACATCGTAACTACTAAGGTCGTCACCCGAAAAACCACTAAGAACACTAAGACACCAAGGCACAAAGGGAAGTTTATACATTTTTTCTTCGTGTTCTTAGGCGCCTTTGCGCCCTTTGTGGTTTGTTAATCGGAGTACGTTAAGCAGTTACGTAACATCAGAGGAAACGGTCATCCCCTGCGGAAGAAAACCATCATGCGCAAATCCTTCGACGTCGTCTTACTGTTCACGCTGATTCTGGCCCGCCTCATGCTCAACAAATTTGCCGAAGGCGGCTTGTTCGAGCACTTCAAGAATGTGACCACCAGCCCCGCTCTGGGGAGATTACTGCCGTCCGGCGCAGCCGAGGCTTTCGGGCCGTGGTACGGCGATCCCATCTTTCTGCTACTGGCGGCCATCAGCCTGCTGGCGTTCCTGCTCTACGTCTTGGTTGATCTGTTCAAGGATCGGATGCGGATGAAAACCTTCATCTGGTGGAAATATCTGCTCCTCTGGAGCATCATTCTGACCATGGTCATTCTTCCCGCCATCAAGATGACCATCCTGCGACACGAGAATCTGCCACAATCTTACAGCCACGACGGCGGCGTCATCCAGACGGAGGCGGCCATCGACTACTTCCTGGCCGGGAAAAGCCCCTACATCGAGGACTACTACGACACCCCCATGGCCGACTGGGGCTTCGAGCAATTCCGCACGGCGCTGGAGCATTACCCCTATCTCCCCGCCACCTTCGTGATCTCCGCCCCGGTCAAAGTCGTTTCCGATGCAGCGCTCGGGTGGTACGATCAACGCTTCACCTACCTCATCCTCTTCATTATCACACTGCTGCTGGCGGCGAGATTAACGAAGAATCGTGGGGAAGATCTGCTGGGAGTGACCATGCTCATCGGGCTCAACCCTATCATGGGGCTGGATGTCATCTTTGGGCAGAATGACAGCTTCGTTTTGGCGTGGCTGGTCATCAGCGCCTGGTTCCTTTATCGAAAAAACTGGCTATGGAGCAGCATCTTCTTCGGCGTCGCCGCAGCATCCAAGCCCACCGCCTGGTTCCTGGCCCCCTTCTGGGCTCTGGCGCTGCTGGAACAGACGCCCGTCTCGCTCTCGCAGATAGTCAGCAGGCCCGTTCTTACAACCCTGACGAAGCGCATTACGCCCGCCCTGGGCGTGTTCCTTCTATTCACCCTGCCTTACTTCATCTGGTCGCCCGACGCGTTCATCGATGACGTCTGGCGATGGGCCGCGGGCACGGCGGAAACGCATTATCAGATATGGGGGCTGGGATTCGCCAATTTCGTGTTGGCGTGGGGCGGAATCCCCGACAGATTCGCATATTGGCCCTTCTGGCTGCCAGAAATAATCATCACCCTCCCCCTGCTGATCGTCTTACTCATCAAACAGCTACGGGACAACACCATCAGCGCATGGTTCTGGCATGGGGCCATCATGTTGCTTGGGTTCGCCTATTTTTCCCGATTTCTGAACGAAAACTACCTGGGATTCCTGCTAGCGCTATTCGCCCTGGGCTACTACATCCACAACCAACCATCCCGGAGCATCGATCCATAACGATTGCGGATAGTAAAAAACAGCAGAACTGTGGAAAACTCTGTGGAAAAGCCGAAGGAAAAGTGTATAAAGTCCTGTGAATCCACCTTCTAAACCTGTGTATTTCCCAAGAATAGCTTGTGGAAACCTTCAGGAGCGAAAAAGAAGGATGACTATCTCCTGGAATCGAGGGATAGTGCCTGGGAAAGAGGAAAACACTAATTAGCGGCGTTCACTCCCGCAGCCCCGCAAGATGACGCGATGAGATGCAAAAGTTATTCAAATTCACCAAATTCAGTCCACTTTTATTTCCCACCGGCAAAAGCTGCGCCAATCAGCATATCTGGGAAAGATGCGACGGAGACAACCCAGATATAGCAAAGGGACGGGAGATAGTCATTTTATCCACAAATCCACGTCCCCTACGACGATGACGATAAAACTATACATCTGATTTTTACTTTGATTCAACTTCACCAACGCCTCTCCCCGCAACAGCACTCCCTTACCTCAACGCCATTCTTGAATGACTGAGCGATAGTTTTCGTAAAAAATCGTAATTGCCAAGGTGGTTTTCGCTTGAATTAACCTGACAGGTTCCTTCGGCAACGATTCAGCGCCTTACATGTTTCGTCGCGGGCTGAAAACCGCACATCTTATCGCCAAGGTAATGAGTACCTGTCAGGTTTGAGTGAAAAAAGACACCCACCTGGCATCCGGTAGCAGTTACATCTCTCATTGTGGCACGGAAGCTGAGATGGGTTAAGTGCCTCAACGCCCCCGGATGCAATTCGATGGGGGCGTTGACAAAGGCCCCGGAAGTCTGCGCAGATTTCCGGGGCCCGGGAGAGTGAGGTATGCCAACTTGTTTCAGATCAAGGCGAGATTATCGGCAGATATAGCGTCTGTGGCGTGGACGTTGGCGCAGGCGTTGGCGTGGGAATTTCTCCTGAGGGGAAGATGTACTCGAAGTATATCTCGGGGCGGCAGTCCGGGTTTTCGTGCTGGCTGGATGCCAGAACATAGTTGATTTGCGAGCCTGCCTCGCCGCGTAACGCCCACCCGTAGTTTGGCGCTGCGCCCGAGACGAAGTCGCTAACATCGGATGTGACCTCAAACCAGGTCGCGTTGCGATCGCCGCAGCTTCCATTTTCGCCACTGAAGTTGAGCTCCTTGACGTCTGTGGGCGTTTGCGCCTGATCTGTGGGGCCCTTTGCGCCGGGCGTCTCCCACGCCTGATGGGCCGCCGGCTGTTGCCAGGTCGCTTCGTTCTCGACCCAGGCCCGCAACATGCGATGGATGCGCGCCGTAAATTTCGAATGCCCTTTATCCTCGACGGTGTACAGGCCCAGGAGGGAGTAAATGAGCCGGGCGTTTTGCGGGATCACTGAATCGACATCGAATCGAACGAGGGGCGTCTCGATGCCATCGATGCGGATGCGCATCGTGTCCAGGCGGGCGTAGTTGGATGCGGGGGACCACTCGTTGATGAAGGTGTCCTGGAATCTGGGATCATCGCGCTGCGCCTTGATGAGACGGGTGACGGGGGAGAGCTCCAGCCATCCGTAATCGGCGCGAATGCCGTCTACCGACGCCCCCTGCCAGTTCATGACAGAATCCGGCTGCGCTTCGGTTGTGTCGTAATCCAAAAGGCCATAATTGAAATGCAGCTTTTGTCTGGGGCTGAATGACCCGCCCAGCATGGCGGCGGGGATGGCCATCTCCACCTGGTAGCCCGCTTTTGTCGGCGCCCCCTTGGCCAACACTGGCCCGCCAGCAACGTCGTTGATGCTGACGCGGCCATCGGGCCAGATGCGCAGGGTGACGTCGGGCGGAGTCAGGCGGCCGTCGTTGTCCACATCGAAGGCGAGGACGACGGAATCTCCTGCCAGGAGGACGTCATCGGAGACTTCGACGCCGACGAAGAGATAATCGTCCCACCAGCGCATTCTGAAATCGGCGCTGAGGTCTTCGTCTCCCGTTGGCGGTTCCCCCTGAATGCTGTCGGCGGTTCCTGTGTTGAGGTGATAGGCGTCCTCGTCGATCCAATCCTCGTTGGGCCAATCATCCAGGTCGCCGTCGATTTCGATGCGCTCGGCGGGGATGCCCATTTGCTCCGGCTGGTCATGATCAAACTGATAGAGGGTGATGCTCCCGTAGCTTTCCGGCGTGCCGTCCAGGGATGATCCTGTCCAAAACATCTGGGTTTTGTAATCGTTCTCGCCCGGAACCGCGTCATAAAGGGCGATGTTTATCCCTACTTTGCCCAGATGATGGAAGTCTCTCCCCAGCGCCTCCTGAGGAACGAACGCCTCGATGGTGTAGCCGTTGGCGGATAGGGCTATCGCATAATCGGTTGCGGGCATGGGCGCGCCGTCCATCTCCGCCTGACCATTGGCGAAAAACCGGAGGATGTGATCGTCGTCGCCGACCGTTCCGTCCTCCAGGCCGTCCAGGGCGATCCCCAATTGGTCGATGGCGTCGCCGCTGGCGGCCAGTGTGGCGTCGGTGACTTCGATGCCGAAGTACAGGCCCGAATCATCCCAACGCACGCGTGTGTTGGCGTTCAAATCTTGCGGATCGGGCGTCTCGCCGATGATTGTGTCCATCTCGGTGCTGTCGATCTGGCGGGCGTTCAGCCCGTTCCATTCATCCAGGCTGCCATCGATCTTATTGCGCCATTGCGGATTGGCGTTCAGACGGCGATCCGGCTCGCTGTAACGCAGGATGTCTCCCCGCAAGCCGACCGCGTACGCCAGATTGCGGTCGAAAACATCCAGCCCGTAAAGATTGGCGTCGGTGGGAGCTTCCTGCTTGGACCAGACGCCGCCGCCATCTTCGGTGAATCGTATCTCGGCGTCGTAGCCAACAACCCACCCTTCTTTTTCATTGACCATTTCGATCTTCTGCAGCCGGGAGACATCTTCATCCAGCAGCACGGGGCGCCATCCTGCGGGATCGTTCAGGGCGTCGGGATTGAAGATGACCATCCCTTCTTTGCACGGACCGTCCTGGTAGGCTTCCGAACAGCCCGCCAGCCACACATAATCCAGCTTGCCGTCGTTGTTGATATCCAGCGCATCGACGCCGGAATTGAAGAAGAATGTGCCGCTGCCGAAAACGGGAAGCGGATAGCCGCGCCAGTGTCGCCCCGCATCCACAGTGTAGTCGAACAGCGCCTTTTTTGTCGAGACCGCGCCTTGCCATGAGTTGATCATGTCCAGATCGAGATGCGTTCGTCCCACGCCATTGTCGAAGGCCCCCTCCCAATGGATGCCGTCTTCGGTGAAGTAGTTGTAATTGCGGCTCACCGCAACGCCCGAGGCCGCGGTTGTCATGGCGATGTCGTAAATCGATTTGCCCCAGCCCGGCACGGTTTCGCGCGTCCAGGTCTGGCCGCCATCGGTGGTGTGAACGACGATCTCGTTTCGGCCTGCCGCGTGGCAATCCTGCGGGTCGCCGGGCGCACACGAGATGCCGTGGAACGCCTTGCCGCGACTATCCGCCTCGGAAGGGACGATATCCGGGTTGCTCGCCAGCTCCGAGTGGATTTCCCGCCAGGAAAAGCCGCCGTCTTGCGTTTTCATAATCTGCAAATCCTGCCCGACCACATACGCATCCTGCCTTGTGACGGCGGTGACGTTGTAGAACCAGGGGAACAACCCGGAGACGGGCGCTGACCATCCTGCGCCGCCGTCCGCCGACTTCCAGACGAACCAACTGGGCGTATCGGGCGCATAGCCCCAATCGAGATAGTTGTTTGTGGTCATAACGTGGCCGCCCATCCAGATGTGCGAGGCGTCGCTCAGCGCCAGAGCGTGGAGATGATAGCCCTCGTCTCCCTTGTTGGCCGACCATGACTGGCCGCCGTTGGTCGTGCTGGCGATGCGCCCGTCCAGCCCCACCAGCCAGCCGAGCTGATCCTGTTCGGGAGCCATTTCGATGTTGGTGATGTTGAACCAAAGCGACGCCAGCTTGGCCCAGGTCGCTCCCATGTTGGCGCTGAAATAGACCTGCCCGTAGGAGCCCGCGGCCCAGGCTTTATCGCCGTAGATGTAGATGTCGGCAAGATTATCGATGGCGGGGATGACGCCAGTGCGGGGCGACCAGGAATCGCCGCCATCGGAAGTAACCAACAGCACGCCGCCATCGCCCGCAGCGATGCCGTGAACGCCGTCAGGATACATGGCGATGGCGTTGAGATTCGTCGTGACGCCGCTGTTCAGCGTGGTCCAGGAGGCTCCGCCATCGCTGGTGCGGGCCAGCAGACCGTGGTCGCCCGCAATCCATACCTTGACCCCGCCGACCGTGGCGATGTCATTGATGGATGCATCTGTCCCCGCGTCCACCTGCTCCCAGGCGGCTCCTCTATCTGGCGATTTGATGACGACGCCCTGGTCTCCCGCGGCCCACAGAGTGTTGGACGCCGCGGCCAATGCGTGAAGATCGGCGTCCGTCGCCGCCTGATAATGCCAATAGACGCCGCCGTCGGTCGAGCTGATGATCATGCCCTCGGCGCCCACTCCAACGATGGCGTTTTCGTTGAAGGCGTGGAAATCGTAAACGACTCCTTCCGTGCGCCACACGCGCTCCCAGTGGCCTTGCGAATTCGTCTTTTTCGCATCGGCCCGAGGGGCATTCGATGCAGACATGGCGAAGGATGTCTTTTGGTTGACTCTCGCGAACATCGCCGCGAGAATGATGGCTGTCATAGCCAGGGAAATCCATAGTGATCGTTTCATTATGCGTTATGCTCCGAGAATGTTTGTTTGCGGCGGGACGCGCACATCCGAATGTCGCGGCCTCCTCGTCATGGCGAGATGGGGGTTCGGGGGCAGTATGGTAGCAAAAAGGCGCATCAGCTCCAAACTCCGGCGCTGGCGCAAGACGACTCTTTCTGAGCGCATCCGGGCGAGATGGTAACTGCTAACGTACTTGACTTTAGTCACCAAAAGCCACGAAGGCTCGAAGTTTTTCGAAGACACGAAGGAAAAATAAAGAAAAATACTTCGTGCCTTCGCCTTTCTTCGTGTCTTCGTGGCAAAAAGTGGTGGCTACACCTTAGTAGTTACGCGAGATGACGGTTTGTTCATTCCCAACGCATTCGCCGCATTCCCCCGACCGCGGCTCCCCAAAGTTCAGTATGCGCCCTTTCCCTTCAGCACCACGACAATGGTTTTCGCCAGTATCTGGATATCGAGCAAGGGCGAGTAGTGGCTGATGTAGTACAGATCGTCCTCTGTGTGCAGGTGCATGGGCTTATCGCTGCGCCCGCTTATCTGCCACCAGCCGGTGATGCCCGGCGGCACGGCGAAACGTTTGTGCTGCCATGATTCATAGCTCTCGACGATGAACGGCAGCTCGGGCCTGGGCCCCACCATGCTCATGTCCCCCTTCAGCACATTGAACAACTGGGGCAGCTCATCCAGACTCGTGCGGCGGATGAATTTGCCCACCCGGGTGATGCGGGGATCATCCGGACGCTTGTGGATGATCTTGCCGTCTTCGGTGGTTTGAATGACCTCGCGCAGCCGCTTGTCCGCGTCTTGCACCATCGATCGGAATTTGTACACCTTGAAGATGCGCCCGTTCTCGCCCACGCGATCCTGTTTGAGGATGGCCGGGCCCGGGGAATCCAGCTTGATGGCGATGGCGATGATGAGCATGATGGGCCACAGGATCAGCAGGCTTATCGACGCAATGGCGAGATCAAAAAGCCGCTTGACCACCCGATCAAACCCATCGATGACCGGCTCTTTCAGCCCCATCACCGGGATGCCGTCCCAGTCCTCCATCGTCACCCGAAAAAACGCCAGATTTAGCACGTCGGGCACCATGAAAACCCGCACCGGACGTTCGTACAGACGTAATACCGTCTCGCGCAGCGCCTGGTGCGCCCTGAGCGGAAGCGCGAACACCACGTGATCGATATTTTCTGCATCTACGATGGAGACAGCTTCATCCAGCCTGCCCAGCACCTTTGCGTGTTCGAACGACTTTCCGATCTTTTCCGGGTTGTCATCGACATAGCCCACCAGTTGCAGCCCCGTCCATTCCTGCGCCCTGATCTTCTCCGCCACAGCGCGCCCGATGTTTCCTGCGCCGATGATGAGGATGCGTTTAGGGCTGAGCTGTCGGGCGCCCGCCCAGCGCAACGCCAGCCGCATGGTCCATCTGTACCCCACCAGAAAGATGAACTCCGCCAGAATGAAGTAAATGAACATCAGGCGGGGCGTGTTCCGATAGGAAAGATAAAGCGCTCCCGCGAAGACGAACGCAGCCAAACTGATGGACAACGCCAGCGTCCGCAACTCATCCGCCGCTCGCAGCGTGTTGCGGGCGTCGTAGACGTTGATCAAAAAGAACACCGCCGTCCAGATCACCACGACCGTGACGTAAAGCCCCGCATCGATGGCAATGTCCTTTTGGGTGAGCGGCGTCCCCAGGGGCCAATGCAACCGCGCCTGATAAGCGACGAATAGCGCCAGCAGCGTCAGCGCCATATCGCTGAGATAGGCGAAGATGATATAATTAGCGTCCTCCTCTCTTCTTAGCATTTTATTCGAGCCACATTGGTCTGAGATGTTGACATGAGGATGGTGTCGCCAGTTATTGTAAGTCTTTTCCCCCTATATCGGAAATTTCACCGGAGCAATCTCGGATTTGCGGACAGTTATCATCCGCTCTTTCTTTCGAGACATTCATCTTCATATCTCTTTTGGGTGCGTCCCAAATGAGTTGGAAAGTTAAAATGATCCATTCATTAACGGGGCGCTTCGCGCCCGCCGCCAGCGCCGGGGGATGAAGTCCCCCGGCTAGAAACAGCGCCCCTGCGGGGCTAGCCGGATTTATCCGGCGCTGTTTTGTAGCCCGGCGACTTCATCGCCGGGCGGACGTGGCAAACGCTTCCAACCGAAATGGGACGCACCCATCTCTTTTTTGCGCTTCCATTACAATTTCTCAAGGAGACTGTGGCCATGAGTGAAGTAGACCTTCGGCCCAAACCTGCGTGTGAATCTTATTCCGAGATGACGGAGATTGTATTGCCGTCACACACCAATCCCCTGGGCGCCGCCTTTGGCGGCCAGGGGATGGCGTGGATCGACATCTGCGCTGGCATCGCCGCCCAGCGCCACGCCCGACAGGTGGTGGTGACGGCCAGCATGGATGATCTTCACTTTCGTTCTCCCATTTATAAGGGAGAGTTTGTGCTGCTCAAAGCCCAGGTGAATCGCTCATTCTACACCAGCATGGAGGTGGGCGTGAGGGTCGAGGCGGAAAATCCTCTTTCGGGTGAGCGTCGACACTGCTCCTCCGCTTATCTCACCTTTGTGGCGTTGGATGTCCACGGAGCCCGGGTTCCCATCCCTCCCCTCATTCCCGAAACGGCTGATGAGAAACGCCGTTACGAAGAGGCGGCGGAACGACGGCGTTATCGTCTGGAGCGGAAGAATCTGGAGCGGGATGTGGTGCGGCGCGCCCATGCCCCCCTGGGCGGGGAATCAGAAGCCGCCCAATAACGGGTCTCTCTTCCGTATGTACGATTCGCGTCCCGTCGCCCGTTTGTACGCCTCGAACTCATCCCGGATGGAGAACGCCCCTTGGGGCAGGTTCGCGCGCCGCCACAGGAAAAAGTTGGAGATTTCCCGCTCCGCCGTCACCAGTTCCCAGTAAAACAATTCCGAGATGACGCCGCCCGCCTCCAACATGCCGCTGCTGTAGTATCCCTCCAGCGCCGGGCGACGATCATAAGGGATGCGATGGTGCATGACCCGCCAGCCGCCGGGGATAGGCGAGGATGGCGCACTTTCGATGATTGCGAATTGCGCTCGCACGTCGCCGTTCAGGGGTTGTCCCACGCTGCCCGGATTGATGATGTGCCACACGCGGGGATTTTGCCGTTGCGCTTCTTCCAGAAAGTAGACGGGGTTGCCTGTTCCCGCCTCCTCGCCGCGGCGTTCTTTGATGATGCGATCGATTTGGAGGTGAGAGTGGGCGTTGATGAACGTTTGTTGTGGGACATCGCTCAGCGCCGCCGCGATATCATCTTCGGGCATCGAGTTCGAGAAGCCCCGACGGTTGTGGCCCGGCGTGCCATGGGTGACGCGGACAGGCGTCGCATCGGGATAGAACAGCGCCAGGTCATCGGGCAGGGCCGCCAGATAGTTGCCCTGGTCTGGGCGAATGTGTTTCATCAGCCAATGGAGCTGCCCCCACCGCTCGGGATCATGCCATGATTCCGGCGCTCGGCCCGAGGCGTAATCCAGGTAATAAAACTCGTGATTGCCGCGCACGATGATCCAATCCGTCTGTCGCAGAAAATCGACGACCTGGTCGCTGAAGGGGATGGCGTTGATGATGTCGCCGTTGACGATGACCGCGTCGGGCTGAAGTTGCTCCAGCCGGGCCGTCACCGCCCGCAATGCGAAGATGTTGCCGTGGATATCCGCCAGGATGGCCAGTCTCATAGAATTTCCTCCGGAAAAAGAAAACGCCCCGCAGTGTTGACGGGGCGTCCTGCAGGGATGGCGTTATTTTAACAGATGGTTACGGAATTGTCGTCTCCGAGGCTATTGGGCGAGGCCGTATCAATTTAATCTGTTGATTGAGATGAATACTGACGTGGCGAGGTCTAAAACCACGAAGCCCGAAGACGCGAAGGGAAAATAAAGAAAAACACTTCGCTCCTTCGATTCCTTCGCGTCTTCGTGGCGAAACTGTGGCGGGACGCCTGAACAGTTACTCCCGATTTCGGTCTACGTAACGGCTGATGGCGCAGACGTTATCTTTGCACCAGGGGCAAATAGGCGGTCGTCTTTACGCCCTCCATCTGGTAGAGGACGATCCAGCGGCACAGACGGGGCGTTTGATCCTGAGTGTCGGGGCCGGGGGTCAGGTCCGCGAAGCGGGCGCGCACGCGGATGGCGGGATGGGCCGCAGGGTCCAGGCCGGTGAGATCGAGACGCTGGTTGGCGTCTAGCGTGCGGTCTTCGAAGCCGGGGATGGGCTGGTTCGTGGTCGGGTCCAGCACATCGAAGGTGAGCCGGGTGCCGACAGGGGCCCGCGTCTGCCCATGCAGGGCGGTCCAGGCGAGGAGAGACCCGCAGCCGGGGCATTGGGCCTGGGGGGAGATGACGGGCGAAGTCACGCCGCCCTGTTCATAAAGGCCCTGGTTGAAAAAGATGAGATTGATGCCAGAGCCGCCCGCGACCAGATCCATGTCGCCGTCGCCATCCGCGTCCAACGAGGTCATCACGTAGCGGGGCAGCACGGTGGCGCTGAAATCGCCCATGGTTTCGGACGTGAAATGCCCGTCGCCCTGATTGAGAAGGACGCGGCCGGCGCCGTCGGCCAGGTCCAGGTCGCCGTCGCCATCCACATCCAGTGCGGCCAGCCCCCTCTGGGGCGTCATCCAGGACATGGGTGGCATGACCTGCGTGCGGGTGAAGAAGGCCGCTCCGTCGTTGAGATAGAAGCTGAGGACATTCCCCTCGTCATCCATGATCGCCAGGTCCAGATCCCGGTCCTGGTCCATATCGAAGGCGATGGCGTTGTAAGAGAAATAGGTGGGACGATGGGACCAGGATCTGGCGCTGAAATGGCCGGAACCGTCATTCAGATACAAACGGTCGGGATAAGCCGGGGCGAGTAAATCCTGGTCGCCATCGCCATCGGCATCGAAAGCCAGGAGGAACTTGGGATAGCTGGCGGCGTTCTCGAAATCTCCAGCGTTTTGCCGGGTGAATCGACCGTGGCTGTCATTGATCCACAGGCGATTCTGACCCTCTTTCGTCCCTTCGGCCAGGTCCATATCCCCATCGCCATCCGCGTCGAATGCGACCAACGTCCTTGTTTCTCGGGGCTGGTCGTCGAACTCGCCCGCGTCTGCGCGGGTGAACCGGCCCTGGCCATCGTTCAGGTAGAGGGCGTTGGATAGGCTCCCGCCCGCCAGAAAACGCCTGTCATGGCCCGCGGCTACATCGATATCGCCATCGCCATCCGCGTCAAAGAGCGCCACGGCCCGGGTCATCAAGTCATCCGCGGTGAGGTCGCCAGCATCGACCTGGCGGAACGCGCCACGGCCATCGCCCAGATAGACCCGGTTGGGGCCATCCACCCCGGCGATCAAATCCAGCGCACCATCGCCATTGATATCCGCGGCTTTCAGGTCATACGTGGCGCTTTCGTCGGAGGGAATGCCACCCGCGTTGGGCAGGCGCGCGAAGAGGCCTCCGCCCTGGTTGCGATAGACACCCTGACCATGCCATCCCAAAGCCACGACATCCATCCGGCCGTCGCCGTCCACATCCGCGGGAAGGAGATTGCCTTGCACAACCGCCTGATTGATCTCCCCAGCCGGGGTCAGGGTGAAATGCCCTGCGCCATCGTTGCGGAAGAGCTGGATGGGATCGTCACTGGAGTCGGGCATGGGGAGGATGCTGCGCAACAGGTCTACATCGCCATCGCCATCCGCGTCGAACAAGGCCAGGGTCCGCGGTGCCGATCGGGCGAAGTCATCATTTTGAGAAACTTCTGTAAACACGCCCTGGCCATCGTTCAAGAAAACCTGTCTGGGGGAGGCCAGATCCATGAAGCCGTCGCGGTTCAGGTCGCGGGCCTGCATGGGCAGGGAGGACTTCACCGCGTCCAGGCCGCTGTCATCCTTTCGCTGAAATCGCGCCTGGCCGTCATTGAGGTAGAGGCGAGCGAATCCCTCATCGAAAGGATCGCCAGCAATCAGGAGGACATCCATATCCCCATCATGGTCTGCATCGAAGGGAAGGATCTGCTGCAGGATACGCCGGGTTGTGTTGATGAAGTCGGGCGTGTTGCGTTTGTGGAAGACGCCCTGACCGTCGTTGAGGTAAAGGCCCGCGGGCTGACGATAGTGGCCTGACATGAGGTCCATATCCCCATCGCCATCCGCATCGAACGCGGCCAGGGCCAGGGTTTTCAGGGGCATGTTGTCGAACTCGCCCGCCTCTGCCAGGCGGTAGATGCCCTGACCGTCATTGAGGAACAGGCGATTGGGACCGCGGAAATCGGCCACCGCCAGATCGGGGTCGCCATCGCCATCCGCGTCCAACGCGGCCAGCGCTCTGATATCGCCCAATGTCACTGCCAGCGCGCCCCCATCGGCCTGCTGCAATTGGCCGGAGTCATCGTTTTTGTAGAGTGCGAGCCGCCCGGCCGCGTTGCGGGAGATCAGGTCCAGGTCGCCGTCGCCATCCACATCCAGGGTGACGCCCAGGGCGCCGGGCCCGTCGTAGCCCTTTCCGAAATCCCCTGCTGCGCGGGCGGTGAATCCTTCTCGGGCCAGGGTGACGCAGGCAGGCGCGTCCTGCTGGTTGAGATAGAGTTGCTGGGGGTCGCCGGCATTGCCAAAGGCGAGGTCTACGTCACCATCCCCATCCACATCGAAGGGGGTGACCGCACGCGTCCACTGCTCAGCATCGTCGACGCCGCTGCCATCCCACCACAGAAAACGCCCCTGACCATCGTTGCGATACAAGGCGTTGGCTTCGGGTCGGGTATCGAGACCATAGGCCACCGCCAGGTCCATGTCGCCATCGCCGTCCGCGTCGAAGGGGGCCAGCCTGCTGGTGTTTTTCAGCACATTGTCGAAATCACCTCCCTCGGCCAACTGGAAGAGTCCGTGGCCGTCGTTGCGATACACCGCGTCGTACATGGTTGCGGGGGTGGCGAGGCTGTTTTTGCCCGCGACCAGGTCTGCGTCGCCGTCGCCATCGATATCGAATGCGGCCAGGGCCGAGGTGGCGACCGGGTCGCGGCCGAAATCGCCGCCATCGCCGCGGGTGAAGACGCCCCGGCCATCGTTGAGGAAGAGGGCATTGGGCTGGGAATCGCCAAAGCCGCCCCGGGCCAGGTCCATGTCGCCATCGCCGTCCGCGTCGAACGCGATCAGGGCGAGGGTGTCGGAACAGGGGCAATCATCGAACGCACCGCTATCGACCCGGGAAAAATGCGCGGCGCCGTCGTTGAGATAAAGCCGATCCGGGCCTTGGTTCCCCACGGCCAGGTCCATATCGCCGTCGCCGTCTGCATCCAAAGCCACGACTTGATAGGAGACCTCGACCGGGTCGTCGAAATCTCCGGCGTCGATGCGGGTGAAACGACCGTGGCCATCGTTCAGGTAGACCCGGTTGGGCAAGGAGCCATGCTCTTCCACCACCGCCAGGTCCATATCGCCGTCGCCGTCCGCGTCGAACGCGGTCAGGGCTGCGGCCCATTCGCTGCGCTCATCGAAATCACCGGCCTCGACCTGGGTGAAAACGCCCGCACCGTCGTTCATAAGCAGTCGTCTTTCCTGCCATGCCAGCACAGCCAGGTCCATGTCGCCGTCGCCATCCGCGTCCAGCGCGACCTGATCGATGACATCAGGGAGGGTGGGGTAATCCCCCAGGTTGGAGAGAGACCAGAGGGCGGAAGGGTTGGGTTGGGTGTGATTGAAGGTGCTGGCTTCCCACGCCCCGCGCGTCTGTTGGCCCCAGCTTATGGGCCCGGCCGCGTGAGCAACCAGGGCCAAGGCCATCAGCACTGTGAGGGCTGCCAATACTACGAACAGTTTTCTGGTTTCCATGATCGAACGCTCCAGAAGAACAGGTGAGGTGAGTCAGGTATAGTGAATCCTTTGCTCGCCGGGCAATAAGATGTCGTAACTGCTAACGTATGCCAGTTAGGGCATGGTTCATTCTCATTCAAAACCATCTTTACAATTTCTCCGTCAAACGTCATACGTCAAACGTCAAAAAGAGCCTTTTTCGCCACGTTTTGACGTTTGACGCTTTACGTTTGACGTGCTTTGCCAGGCGTTGACCCTATTGAAATTGTAAAGCTGAAGGAAGGACGATCTGAACCATGCCCCAGTTAGTTGTCTTTTTCCCCTCAAACCTGACAGGTTCTCGTAACCTTGGCGGTAAGATGTGCGGTTTTCAGCCAGCAACGAAGCGTGCAAGGCTCTGAATCGCTGCCAAAGGAATCTGTCAGGTTCGTTCAAGCGAAAACAACCTTAGAATCTGTTATGCACTTTGGCCTCGTCAAATCAAGAATTCACATCATCTGCCTGTGGGATTCGCCGCTGATAACGCGGATGCGGCGGATTTCCGCGGATTTTTCGGATTGAAAAAGGGCTGTACTGAAAAAAAACTTCACCACGGAGGCACAGAGCGCACGGAGGAAGAAAAAGGTGAGGTTTGGAGAGGGTTTTCTCCGTGAACCCCCTTATTTTTCTCTGTGTCCTCTGTGTCTCCGTGTTGAGAAACCTTTTTGCAGTGCATTCTGTCATTAATCATTGGATTGTTCGCAGCGGATCGAGCGCAAGATATCGGACGGGATGGGGAAATTACTCGGGCATGGAAAAAACGCGCTCTGGATGCCCGATCAGCGAGAGGTCTGGCGCATCGAATTCCTTTTGCATCCCCTTTTCGAGATGCACCGTCACCTTGCCCAGCAGCACGTTGAGATAGCGCACCGTGCCCGGCCCGTCCGGCGTCATCACTTTTTGCCCCACCTTGGGCAATTTCTTGCGGGCGGCGGTGTACATATCGTTTTCATAGGCCAGGCTGCACATCAGGCGGCCGCAAACCCCCGAGATGTCGGAAGAGCTGAGGGGGATATTCTGGTTTTTTGCCATGCGGATAGAGACTGAGTGGAATTCTCGCAGGAAGGAGGCGCAACAAAGCGTCCTTCCGCAGCGCCCGAATCCGCCGATGAGCTTCGCTTGATCCCGCACGCCGATCTGGCGCATCTCGATGCGGGTGCTGAAGTGCCGGGCCAGGTCGCGCACCAGCGCCCTGAAATCCACCCGATGTTCGGCCACGAACTCCACCGTCAGACGTTCGCCATTGTAGCTGTAAGTGCAACGCACGACTTTCATATCCAGGCCGTGCTCGTTGGCCTTTTGCTGGCAGTAGCCCTCCGCGGCTTTTGCCTGCTGCGCCCAATACACCTTCTGGTCCCGATCATATTTGCTTGCCCGGCGCAGCACGCGTTTGAGCGAGCCCTCCACCTCCTTGGCGTCCACTTCTTTGGCCGGGATGACCACCTGGGCCAATTCCCGGCCGCGGGCTGTCTCGACGATGACCCATTCGCCGGGGAGCAAATCGGTGAGCGGGCCTGGATCGAAATAATAGAGTTTTGTAACAGGTTGGAACTGAATGCTGACAACCTGGGGCATAGATGCGACCTCGATGGGATAGACTGGGGATGAGTAATTATAACGGACCAAACATTCGCAAAATCAGCGCTTGCTCTTTATGACAGCGTTCGTCATGCGTAAAACGTCAAACGTCATGCGCTTGTCGACAGGACAGCGCACCTGTAAAGGGGTGCGTCCTAAATGAGTTAGGGCCAGCCGGGCGTTTTGGCCGAATGATGAATGTTCACAACCCGAATCGCTATAGTGGCGTTCGCCACGTCCGCCCGGCGATGAAGTCGCCGGGCTACAAAACAG
>JALWDV010000608.1 GCA_027036755.1 Anaerolineae bacterium | reverse complement strand
GGGAGGGGGACGATGCCCGAGCGCCCGACGCGGCAGGGCATTTCCAGCACCCAATCCTCGGGCCAGCCGGGCACTGCCCAGCGGTGAGCCACGTTCACAACATGCACCTCGCTGAGATCGTTGTAGTGGGCGGTGAGCAGTTGCGTCGCCAGGGTGGAGTACCAGGCCCCGCCCCGCTTCATCAAATCCTCGGGCGGCTCGGTGCGATCCGGCTCCGCGTATTCGGCCAGCAGCTCCTTCTCGATCTGCATCACCTGCTCCGCCCGACTGCCGGTCTCGGCCCACGCTTCCTGCTCTGCGATCTTCCTCCCGGTGAAATAGTAGTATTGCAGATAGTAGTTGGGGATCATGCCCAGGTTTTCGATGAGTTCGGGGGGCCATTCGGGCGTTTCCTGGCTTCGCATCTCCTCGATGTAGCCTTGCAGAATCTGCTCCCAATAATCCACGCCATCCACGCTGAAGCCGCGATGCCAGGAGAGATGATTCAGGCCCAGGGTGTCGAGCTGCGCCCGGGCCGGATCGATCTTCCGCCCGATGACCTTCTCCAGCTCCTCGATGATCATCATCTTGGCGGTGATGGGCACGTTGCATACGCCCACTGCGGCGATGTCGGGCGCATGGCGGAAGAGCGCCTCGGTGTTCAGGCCCGCGGGATTGGTGAAATTCACCAGCAGGGCCTCGGGAGCCAGCTCGCGCATATCCGCGGCGATGTCGAGGATGACGGGGATGGTGCGCAGGGCTTTGGCCATGCCGCCCACGCCCGTGGTCTCCTGGCCCACCAGGCCCCAGCGCTTGCCCAGATATTCATCGCCGCGGCGGGCCGCCATGCCGCCCACCCGCAGTTGGGTCAGCACATAGCTGGCTCCGGCAACGCCCGCGCGGCGGTCGGTGGTGAGATGCACGGAAAAGGGCGAGCCGTGGGCCGCCACGATGCGCCGGGCGAATCCGCCCACCACATCCAGCCGCTCCTGGCTGATATCCACCAGCCACAGCTCGTCCAACGGAAAAACGTCAACGCGATCGAGAAAACCTTTGATGAGTTCGGGGGTGTAGCTCGAACCACCGCCGATAACGGTTACTTTGAGCATGAAACGCTCCTGTTTTTGGTGATGTTTATCAATGTCACGTCATTCCGACGACCGCAGGGAGGAGGAATCTCCTCGTTAGCATGGGGATTTCTCGGTCGCTGCGCTCCCTCGAAATGACGTGGGAGAGCCTATTTACGGAACAGTCCAACGGCGGGCGAGCCCGCGCCGATACCGATGAAAGACGAGGACACGGATTGACACGGCCTTCGGTCACAGATTTTTTGAATTATCCGTGTTTTTCTGTGTTCATCCGTGTTCTATTTTCAAAGCAGGCGGATGAAATCAGAAAAATCCGCGAATATCCGCACAATCAGCGTCATCCGCGGCAAATCAAAAGATTCGGCCTGTCTTCAGTGATGCTTCCCCAGGGTGCACGCGGGCATCATCAGATAAACGCTGGCGGACCGGGGCGGCATGACGATCTCGTCGCCGTTTTTCATCTCCAGCGGATCGAGATTGTGAAAGCCATTCTCCTCATCCAGTCGCCATCGCTGCACCGACCCGGCGATGTTGAAATTTTGCAGCCACAAGGGCATCCGCTTTTCCTCATCCGAGCGATTGATGAAGATGATGGTGAGAACGTCATCGGCGCGGCGGGCCGCATACACCGAGACTTGGGGATCGCCGGAAGCTGCATAGACCAGGTAATCGCCGAAGCGTTTGTAGAGCTCGTAGACGTAGTAGGTGGGGCGCGGCCCGTAGCCTTCCAGCAGCCCGTAGCCGCCTTGCTCATCCCGGGTGGTGAGGATGAAGTAGGTGACGATGTCCACCTTGTTCTTGATCATCCGACCCAGCACATCGGCCCACCAGATGGCGTTGGCGAAGGAATCGTTGGTCGCCTCGCCCTGGATGGCGTGAGTCCAGTCGGAATTGATCTCGGTGACCGCGACGGGCAAGTCCCGGCCCACATATTTGCGGATGGCTTGCCGCAGATTGGGGATGATGGCGTCCCATTCGGGCGGATTGGCCAGCAGCTCATCCACCGTGGTGGGGACGCCCTCCTGGATGGGGAAGGGGTAGCGATGGATGGCGACGATGTCCACCTGGTCGCCATTGGCCTTGAGGAATTCGGTCATCCAATCCTTGCCGCTGGTGTCCCTGGGGTCGGTGGCGGGGTCGCCGGCGTACTGATGGATTTCGGGGCTGAGGATGAGGATGTTTGGATCGACCGCGCGCATGGCCGCGGCGAATTTGGGCCACTGCTGGTTGTAGTAGGCCGTATCCCACTGCTCCCATCCTTTCTTGTACTCATACAGGCTGGGCTCGTTGCCGATGCCCCAGAAGCGGATGTTGTAGCCTTTTTCGATGTTGGCGTAGCGCACCAGATCAGCGGCCTGTTCGGGCGAGCCGCCCGGCATGCGCACATTGATGTAGGGCTCAGCGCCCAACTGGCGGGCCAGGGCCACGAACGCATCGAGCTGGTAGGGCTGGATGTCGTTTTTGTCGCCCCATTCGCCGCCCGGCCAGCGCAGGATGGTCAGGTCCAGGTCTTTGGCCAGGGGCAGGGTCTCGGGCCGCAGCGAGACCCACGGCCCGTAGTTCGCGCCATAGACCAGCGGACTGATCTTGCCCAGGCGTTGATCTGTGTCCACGAAGAGCACGTCGGGCACGGGCGTGGGCGCGGGGGTGAAGGTGGGCAGCGGGCCCGCGGGCGCGGGCTTCGCCGCCGCGGGCGCGAGGGGCGTGGCCGTGGGCGGGACAGGCGAAGGCGTGGGCGTATCGGGCAGCGCGGGCG
>JALWDV010000607.1 GCA_027036755.1 Anaerolineae bacterium | reverse complement strand
TTGGCTGCGCAGGGTGGCTTCGGGCCATTGGCTGGTGGGCAGCCAGGGGATGGGCGGGCCCTCCATCCCCGCGACCATCTGGCCCCCGCCATCCAGCAATTGCAGAAAGAGGTAACGGTCGGGCGTGAGGGGCCCCCAGGGCCGCCAGTAGAGGGTGACGGCGATGTCGTCGCCGGTCAGGAAAGGCCCATCGCCCCGCTCGTAGCCCAGGAATTCGACGCCGTCGCCCTGGACGTCTGCGGGGTGCTCGGGCCGGGGGAGGATGTCGATGGCATGAGACAGTGAGAGGGTTTGCACCCAGGTTTCGGGCGCGGGGTTGGGGCCCGCGGTGGCGATGGGGCTGAGGTCGGGCCGCAGCAGGGCCAGGATCAAGTCGTAGTCGCCGGGCGGCGCGCCCGCAGGCAGGGTGAGGCCGATGCGGTCGCGATTGCGCCAGGGCGCGGGCGCGTCGGCAGCGAGTTGGGGCCAGGGATGGGCAAAGGGCGTCACATCGCGCTGCGCCCAGCGGGCGCCGTCGGGCCCGCGCAGCCACAACGAGTAGGTCAGATCAGAGGGTTTGATGGGGCGATGGCCCTGCCAATCCAGCTCGAAGAAGACGCGGTAGGGTGCTTTCACATACCAGCCATCGGCCAGACTGACGCCGTTATCCCAATCCTGCGGCGTGACCAGCGGCGTCTTGCCCCCGACCCCGCGCGGTTCATCCCAACCGGTGAGCCGCGTTTCCTCGCCATACCACCTGTTCATCAACTGAAAAGCGTTTTCCCCCAGGTAATCCTCCACTTTGGTCTCGAAGATGCCGCCCAGGGAGAGATGTTCGGGGAACCAGACGCCGCCGCGCTGACGGAGGTCATCCAGAGACTGTTGCACCGCGGGCGTCCAGTCTTCGTCCGGGCTGAGGACGATGGGGGTGGTTTCGTTGCGCGGGGGGATGGGCGCGGCGTCTGCATTGACCAGGGTGGGATAGAATTCCCAGGGCAGGTAGGCCAGGAAGTAGCCGACCTGCCAGGGATAGATAGCGAAAACGCTGTCGCCCGGGCGCAGGTTTTCCGCCACCGTCTTGATCAGCGGGCGATAGTCTCGATCCGCGTAGCGGGGCGTGGTGTAGAACGCAGCCAGACTGGCGGCTTGCATCCCCACCAACGCCAGCAGGAAAATCGCCGTCGCCAACCTGGATTCGCGCCACAATTCGCGGGTTCCCAGGGCCAGCAGCAGCCACAAGGCGGGCGCGGCAAAGAGCAGCACCCGCTCGAAGCGCTCGGGAATGAAGGGGGCCTGCATCTGCTGGATGAAGCCCACCGTCAATGCCGCCAGCAGAATCACGGACAGATAGACGACGGGCGAGCTGAGTCGCTTCCAACGGGGGCCGTCAGACCTGACCAGCGCCAGCGCCACCAACGGCGGGATGAGCAGCAACAACGCCCAGGGCCACAGAGGCGCCAGCGGGCCTTCCAGATGCCCGACCACGAACGCGCTGAGATGCCGCCCCAGATAGATGAGCAGCGGCAAGGGCTGATCGTTGTCCTTGACCACCTTGTAGGCCACGTAATTCAGCAGCTTTGGGCCCGCGTACAGCGCCCAGGGCAGATAAAGCATCCCCGCCGCCGCCAGCGTCGCCAGCCAGGCCCTGATGCGCTGGCGACGGGCGATGAAAATCCAGATGAACTGGGCCAGGGGCAGCAGGGCGAACAGATAGAGGGTGTAAAGCCCGGCCAGCACGCTAAGTCCATACGCGACGCCCCATTTCCAATCCTCCCTTTGCGTCTTTGGGTCCTTGCGTGCGATCATCCCCCAGCGCCAGCCGGTCCATATAGCCATCAGGCTCAACGTCGCGGCCAGGCCGTACATGCGGATTTCCTGGGCGTAGAAGATGGCGAAGGGATTGAGCGCCACCAGGCCCGCGGCCAGAAGCCCCGTCGTCTGATCCCGCATATCCCGCCCCAGCGCATAGGCCAACGGAATGGCGGGCAGGCTGACAAAGACGCTGAACAATCGCAATGAGACCGGCTGCACGCCAAAAATCAGCGTCCAGATGTGCAGCAAGCCGTAATAAAGCGGGGGATGAATATCCTCAGCGGTCAGTCGCACCATTTCGGCGATGCTCTGCCCCGCAAACCACACCGAATAGCCCTCATCCCACCACAGGGGCTGAAACGCCAACTGCAACACTCGCAGGGCGGCCCCCAGCATGGTGATGAGAATGATTATGGTGACAGGGGAGCGAAGCCGTTTGGTGGCGGGCATGAGAGCGTCAAAAAATGGTGGCGATAACCAGCGACCGAGGACAGGCGCAGGCGATGGAACGCAAACACATCTGATGCACGCAGATTTTCGCAGATTGTTTTGATTTGGGTGCGTCCCATTTCGGTTGGAAGCGTTTGCCACGTCCGCCCGGCGATGAAGTCGCCGGGCTACAAAACAGCGCCGGATAAATCCGGCTAGCCCCACAGGAGGCGATGTTTCTAGCCGGGGGACTTCAACCCCCGGCGCTGGCGGCGGGCGCGAAGCGCCTCGTTAATGAATGGATTATTTTAACTTTCCAACTCATTTGGGACACACCCTTTTGATTTAATCTGTTTTCATCTGCGTAGATCAGCTTTTTCTGCAATTCCTTGCTACGTCATTCCGACGACCGAAAGGAGGAGGAATCTCCTCGTTAGCATGGGGATTTCTCGGTCGCTGCGCTCCCTCGAAATGACGTAGGAGAGCCTATTTACGGAACAGTCCAACGGCGGGCGAGCCCGCGCCGATACCGATGAAAATGCCTCGCGGCCAGGACAGCGCGGGCAGCCAGGCCCGTAATGCGTGATTCGTGATGCGTAACGACCTCACGCATTACGAATTA
>JALWDV010000606.1 GCA_027036755.1 Anaerolineae bacterium | reverse complement strand
CCGCCCCTCCCCCGATACTCGCTGCGCTCGTGTTCGGGGGAGGGAGACGCCCATCTGCTACACAAATTGGCGAAGCGATGGGCTCCTCCCCCTGCAAGGCGTCAGCCGAAGCGGGGGGAGGCCGGGAGGGGGGCTTGTCACCAGACCAAATTTGAAATTGCTGTTATCATTTGGGTGCGTCCCAAATGAGTTGACGCTAGCCAGGCGCTCTGGCCGAGTGATGAATGTCCACAAATTAAATCGGTCATAGTTGCGTTTGCCACGTCCGCCCGGCGATGAAGTCGCCGGGCTACAAAACAGCGCCGGATAAATCCGGCTAGCCCTGCAGGGGCGCTGTTTCTAGCCGGGGGACTTTATCCCCCGGCGCTGACGGCGGGCGCGAAGCGCCCCGGCCCTGTAATCGGATTATTTTGCCAATGTTCATCAGTCGACGAGTACAGCGGTGCAACGTTTCAACCGAAAAAGGACACACCCTTATCATTTCATGCGCATTTGACGAGAGTTTGATTTGACGGCATACTAACGACCAGATCACACGCATTTCCTCCGCGCCCCCTGGGCGCTACTCATGGATAACCAACCATGTCCACTCTCACCCGATCAAAATCCTGGCAAGCCCTGCAAAATCATTACGAAGCCATGAAGGACGTGCACATGCGCGACCTTTTTGCCGCCGATCCTGGGCGTTTCGATAAATTCTCCCTGCGTTTCGAGGATATCCTCTTCGATTATTCCAAAAATCGCATCACCGAGGAGA
This sequence comes from Anaerolineae bacterium, assembly GCA_027036755.1. Lineage (GTDB taxonomy): Bacteria > Chloroflexota > Anaerolineae > J102 > J102 > M2005. The sequence goes on along the minus strand of JALWDV010000606.1, from coordinate 8,155 downwards.
CCGTGGGTCTGCTGCTGGATTTGGCCCGCCAGGCCCGGCTGAGCGACGCCATCGAGGCCATGTTCACCGGCCAGAAGATCAACGTCACCGAGAAGCGGGCGGTGCTGCACATCGCCCTGCGCAATCGCTCCAACCGGCCTATCTTCGTGGATGGCCAGGATGTGATGCCCGAGGTGAATCGGGTGCTGGGCAAGATGCGGGCGTTCAGCGACGCGGTGCGCTCGGGCGAGTGGCGGGGCTTCACGGGCCAGCGCATCACCGATGTGGTGAACATCGGCATCGGCGGCTCGGACCTGGGCCCGAAGATGGTGGTGCGGGCGCTAACGCCCTACGTGCATCCCAAAATGCGCTTTCATTTCGTCTCCAACGTGGATGGCACGGACATCTCCGAGACCCTGGCGAAAGTTGATCCCGAAACCACCCTTTTCCTCATCGCATCCAAGACCTTCACCACCCAGGAGACCATGACCAACGCCCACACCGCGCGGGACTGGTTCCTGCTGGCCGCGAATGACGAATCCGCCATCGAGAAGCATTTCGTGGCCATGTCCACCAATCGGGAGAAGGTCATCGCCTTTGGCATCAACCCGGACAACATGTTCGAGTTCTGGGATTGGGTCGGCGGGCGGTATTCGCTGTGGTCGGCCATCGGGCTTTCCATCGCCCTGGCCGTGGGCTTCGAGCGCTTCGAGGAGCTGTTGGCGGGCGCACATCGGGTGGATGAACACTTCCGCACCGCGCCCTTCGAGCGAAATATCCCGGTGATCATGGGCCTGCTGGGCGTGTGGTACAACAACTTTTTCGGCGCGGAGACTCACGCCATCCTGCCCTACGACCAGACCATGCAGTATTTCCCCATGTATTTCCAGCAGGGCGATATGGAGAGCAACGGCAAGAGCGTGACCAAAGATGGGCAGTGGGTGGATTATCAGACCGGGCCCATCATCTGGGGGCAGCCGGGCGCCAACGGCCAGCACGCGTTCTACCAGCTCATCCACCAGGGCACCAAGCTGATCCCGGCCGATTTTCTGGCTCCGGCCCGCAGCCATCATCCCGTGGGCCAGCACCACGCCATCCTCATCGCCAACTTTTTGGCCCAAACCGAGGCGCTGATGAAGGGCAAGACCGAGGAGGAGGTGCGGGCGGAGCTGCTGGCCCAGGGCGTGGATGAGGCCGATCTGGCGCTGCTGGTCCCGGCCAAGACTTTCCCGGGCAACCGGCCCACCAATTCCTTCCTCTTCCCCAAACTGACGCCGCAAACCCTGGGCTCCCTCATCGCCCTGTACGAGCACAAAATTTTCACCCAGGGCGTCATCTGGAACATCAACTCCTTCGATCAGATGGGCGTGGAGCTGGGCAAGGTGCTGGCTAAGGCCATCCTGCCGGAGCTGGCGGGCGATGATCCCGTCACCACGCATGATAGCTCCACCAATGGGCTGATCAACGCGTTCAAGGCGCTGCGGGCGTGATGCGTCCGGGCGGAGACGACGTTCGTTCCTTATGACGATCGCTCGGGCGCGCCGAAACCATCGTCATAAGGAATTCGTAACTGCTAAGGTCGCTTTTGCTTGCATTAACCTGACAGGTTCCTTTTGCAGCGATTCAGAGCCTTGCGCGCTTCGTTGTTGACTGAAAAACGCACATCCTACCGCCAAGGTTACGAGAACCTGTCAGGTTTGAGCGAAAAAAGACAACCAACCGGCATACGTTAACAGTTACAGGAACTCGGCGTGATTGGGTTGGTTCTTGATGGGGGGAACGTCTTTAGGAGTTGTTATGCACTTTGGCCTCGTCAATATCGAGGATTCACATCATCTGCCTGTGGGATTCGCCGCTGATAACGCGGATGCGACAGATTTTCGTGGATTTTTCGGATTGAAAAAGGATTTGGGTGTGTCCAATTTCGGTTGGAAGCGTTTGCCACGTTCGCCCGGCGATGAAGTCGCCGGGCTACAAAACAGCGCCGGGTAAATCCGGCTAGCCCCGAAGGGGCGCTGTTTCTAGCCGGGGGACTTTATCCCCCGGCGCTGGCGGCGGGCGCGAAGCGCCCAGCCAATGAGTGGATTATTTTAACTTTCCAACTCATTTTGGACACACCCAAAGGATTTTTTCTGCGAAAATCCGCGATGATCCGATTTTTTAGCATCATCCGCGGCGAATCGAAAGGCGAATGATATGAAGATGATTAGAATTTGGCAAGAAGTTCATAACAGGCTCTAGCTCAGCGCGTCGATCTGTTCCCGCAGACGGGCCTGCTGAGCTTGCAGGTCGGCCAGGGTCTGGCGAGCCTGGTTCACCACCTTCTCGGGGGCCTTCTGTACGAAGTTGGGATTGTTCAACCGGGCCTGGGTGGAGGCGATGCGCTTTTCCGTCTCGGCCAGTTGCTTGCGCAGCCGGGCCAGCTCCGCCTCGATGTCCACCATGCCGCCCAGGGGGAGGAAGATGGTGGCGTCGGCCACCACCAGGGCCGCGCCCTTCTCGCCCTCGGGCGCCGGGCCAAAGGTGATCTGGTCAGGGTCCAGCCGGGCCAGCAGGGCCAGGATGTCGCGCATCGCGGCCAGGGATTCGCCATAGGTGGGCGCGTCGATGACGGCCGCGATCTTGCGCCCGGGCTCCACGTTGTATTCGCTGCGGGCGTTGCGAATGGCCCGCACCACCTGCCGCAGATGCTCGAAGGCCTCCGCCTGGTGGGGGAAGTGGAATTCGGGCCGGGATTCGGGCCAGGCCGCGATGATCAACGCCGGGGTGTCGTCCTCGGTGTGAGGAATATGCTGCCACAGTTCCTCGGTCACGTAGGGGATGTAGGGGTGGAGCAGGCGCAGGGTCTGGTCCAGGACGTACACCAGGGTCTGGCGCACCGGATCGGGGTCATCGCCCCGCAGACGGGGCTTGGCGGCCTCGATATACCAATCAGCGAAGTCGCTCCAGAGGAAGTCATAGATCTGGCGGCCCGCCTCGCCGAACTGGTAACTATCGATGAGCCGGGTGGCGTTGGCGATGGTTTCGTTCAGGCGGTGCAGCACCCATTTGTCCGGGGTTTGCAGGGCCGCGGGGTCGGGCGCGCCGCGATAGGTGAAGTCCTCGGGCAGGTTGCCCAGCACGAAGCGGGTCGCATTCCAGATTTTGTTGGCGAAGTTGCGGTTGGCGCGAATGCGGTCGATGCTCAGGTTCATGTCGTTGCCCGGCGTGGAGCCGGTGAGCAGGGTGAAGCGCAGCGCGTCCGCGCCGTAATCATCCATGACCTCGATGGGGTCCACCACGTTGCCATAGGTCTTGGACATCTTGCGGCCATGTTCATCCCGCACCAGGCCGTGGAGATAAACGGTGTGAAAGGGGATGTCGTTGGTGTAGAGCAGCCCCTGCATGATCATGCGGGCCACCCAGAAGAAGAGGATGTCGTAGCCCGTTTCCAGCACGTCGGTGGGATAGAAGCGGCGCAGGTCGGGGGTGTCGTCGGGCCAGCCCAGGGTGCTGAAGGGCCACAGCCCCGAACTGAACCAGGTATCCAGCACGTCGGGGTCCTGTTCCAGGTCCACGGGATGGCCGTAGTGCTCCTCGGCCAGGGCCCGGGCCTCTTCCTCGCTGTGGGCCGCGAATTCCCGGCCATCGGGGCCATACCACACGGGAATGCGATGTCCCCACCAGAGCTGACGGCTGATGCACCAGGGGCGGATGTTTTCCAGCCAGTTGAAATAGATTTTCTCGAAGCGTTTGGGGATGATTTGAATGCGGCCCGTGCGCACCGCGGCCAGGCCCATCTCGGCCATGGGCTTCACATTGACGAACCACTGCTTGCTGACCAGGGGTTCGATGATCTCGCCGCCCCGTTGGGAGCGGGGCGCCTGTATCACGTAGGGCTCTTCCTTGATGACCAACCCGGCCTGCTTCATGTCCTTCCACAGCCGTTTGCGGGCTTCGAAGCGGTCCAGGCCCGCGTAGGGGCCCGCGTTTTCGTTCAGGGTGGCGTCCTTGTTCATGATGTTGATGACCTGCAGGCCGTGCCGCCGCCCGATCTCGAAGTCGTTGGGGTCGTGGCCGGGGGTGATCTTCAGCGCACCCGTGCCGAATGCCATGTCCACGTAGGAGTCGTGGATGATGGGGATGGGGCGGTTGAGGATGGGAACCAGCGCGGTCTTGCCGATGAGATGGCGGTAGCGTTCGTCGTCGGGATGGACGGCCACCGCGGTGTCGCCCAGGATGGTCTCGGGACGGGTGGTGGCCACGGGAATGTAGCCTTTGCCCGGGCCTTCGCTGATGTCGTGACCGGCGATGGGGTATTTGAAGTAGTAGAGGGTCCCTTGCTCCTCGGTGTATTCCACCTCCACGTCGCTGACCGCGGTCTGCAGGCCGGGCGACCAGTTGACAATGTACTCATCTCGATAGATGAGGCCCATGCGGTAAAGGCGCACGAAGGCTTCCCGCACGGCCCGGCTCAGTCCTTCATCCAGGGTAAAGCGTTCTCGGTCCCAATCGCAGCTCGCGCCCAGGCGCTTGAGCTGGCTGATGATGCGGTCGTGATGCTTGTGGGTCCAGTCCCAGCACTCTTTCAGAAACGCCTCGCGGCCGATCTCCTCCCGGCTTTTGCCCTCGGCCAGCAGTTTCTTTTCCACCTGCAACTGGGTGGCGATGCCCGCGTGGTCGGTGCCGGGCACCCACAGCGCGGCCCGCCCCTTCATGCGGTGGTAGCGGATCATCAGGTCCTCCAGCGCCACGAAGAGCGCGTGGCCCTGATGGAGGACGCCGGTCACGTTGGGCGGGGGGATGCTGATGACAAAGGGTTTGCCATCGGGATTGCGGGCGTTTTCGGGCTTGAACCAGCCGTTTTCCTCCCACCAGCGGTAGAGGCGTTGTTCCGCGTCGCGGAAGTCGTAGGTTTTGGGTAAAGTGAATTCGGGCATGATATCACCGTAGCAACAGAGTATATGGTTGGAATAATTGATGATTCAAATCGAGACGTTGATACCAGCGGACGCCTCCAGGCCCGTCCGGGATGAAAAGATCGTCCTCGTAGAACAAGGCCTGAAACGGCTCGCCCGCAGTATCGGCGTAACTCAAGGTGGCAGGCTGCAAGGGATCGGAAACATCGGTCAGATAAATGCGCCCCTGCATCGATCCTTCCATAAAATGGGATGTGACCATCAAGCCGCCATTCACTTGAATATGATTGGCAAATGCTGGAAGGGGGATAGAATTCAGAACACGTGGTGCGGCGGGATCCGAAATATCGATCACGCGGACACCTCGCTCCCCAGTAGCGATAAAGGCGCGATCGGCCTCCACGGCGATTTCACGGAGGGAAGAGCCACCGTAGATCGTCAATATGCCAAGTTGTGTGGGTTGGGATGGGGTAGCGACATCAATGATGTACATGTCAGTATCGCCGTTGACGAGATAGATGGTATCGCCTCGTTTGGCCAAACTGACATGCCCTGAACGCGTTCGCGCTTGAAAAGACGCGATTTGAAGGGGATTGTCCGGGGATGAGATGTCCAGGACAAGCAAAGGGGTCTGACTTCTGGATACTCCCAGATAAGCATACGCACCATCGACGATCACTTGAGAGATATTACTGCTCGGTTGCGGTGTAAATTGAGCCACAGATGATGGCGCATTTGAATCGGTGACATCGACGATCTCCAGGCCTGCCCAGCCCTGAGCGAGGAAAGCATATCTCTTTTGGTTTTGCTGATAAACATCCACGCTTTCTGTGGATCGCGTATGAAAATATGCACTTTGTCGCACGAACTGATGGTCACTCATTTCAAGGATATAGATTCCTTCGTCACCTGCAAGATAAAGATTGGAGTCAAGCAAGACAGCGCTTCGGGCGTGGCTTACGTTGCTTCGCCATTGGATTCTGGAGGGCGCTTGGGGCGTGGAGATATCAAAGACAAACAGCCCCCCAAAATTGCCTCCGCCATCCCAGGCCGGCCCACCCGCCGCGGCAAATAACCGATTCGATTGCACGGTCATTTCCCGGGTGGTGATGGGCAACCAAAGAGAATCATCCACCTTTTGAAGCTTTCCTCCCGTCAGCTTGGCAAAAACGTGAAGCCTGCCCCCTGATGAGACGAAAACGTGGTCTCCCGATTGCGCCACAGCGATTGCATGCGAGCCGGTGGACATGGTTTCGATTTTTGCAGGATGGGCCGGGTCGCTGACATCGATGATCGTCAGTCCGTAGTAGCCGTTGGCAATGACGAGATAAGGGAAATCAAGAATCATATCCCAGGCCTGGCTCAGCCCCCAATGATAATTCGATAACAACGTTGGCTCAGATGGATCGGTGATATCGAAAATGCTCAATCCTCCGTTCCACTCTAACAGGTAAGCCAGGTTGTCTTGAACAATAATGGCGTAGCCAGTCTTTTCGACAAAGGCAACTTCCGTGAGATCGGGCGTTTGTGAAAGATCAAAAATGTGCAAGCCATCCTGAGCAGCGACAAAAAGATGGTTACTGGAAACAACCATATCCAGGGCCAGGAGGCCGACCATGGTTTTAACCACTCGAATCCTATCCGGCTGGCTGATATCAATGATATGAAGCTTGCCGATATCGCGATTCCACCCAATGTAGCGATATTCCGCTGCATAAGCATAGGAGCCAGCGACAACAACGCGGTGCAACATATCATCGAAGGGGGCTGTTTCGCTCACCAGGTGGAGGCGTCCTTCTTCATCCTGTTGCAGAACGACGAATCGCGGCCCAATGGCGGCGTAGACATAGTCGCCCGCAACGTCCATGCCATAGGAGCCTCCTCCAAATTGAGCCACCAGGGAAAACGTAACATGCGATGGAGAAGCCGGCTTTTCAACGATTGCTTTTCCTTGTGCGGGCGCCGAGATTGTAAAAATCAATAACGTGACGAAAAATAGGATGGTTATTAAGCGAAATCGTTTCATGGCGTCACCTCCATAATCGAAAGTTGGCCGACAGCGGCGCACCCACGTCGATACGGACGAAATCGACAAGGGCTCGCCGACAAAACGGAATGAGCAGGATGTTCTGATCGGGCTTTTCGATGGTCCTTCCGATCTCGCGGATCAATCTGAAGAGCTTCTGGAACAGTCACCATGAGCGAGAGCTCACCGCATAACGACGAAAATAGGGACGCTGATTTGCGCAGATGCTCCGCAACGCAGATTTTCGCAGATGATTTCACAGGTTTTTTCTATCTGCGTGAATCTGCCTCTATCAGCGTTCATCTGCGTCCTCTATTTTCATAGCAGGCGCCACGCGCGGCAGCGCTCCGACACGGACTAAAATCCTTTGTTACGTCATTTCGACGACCGTAGGGAGGAGAAATCTCCTCGTCTGCAAGGGGATTTCTCGGTCGCTGCGCTCCCTCGAAATGACGTGGGAGAGTTTATTTTCATAGCAGTCCGACGGCGGGCCACCCCGCGCCGATACCGATGAAAATGGGAACGCAGATGCACGCAGATGCTTCGCAACGCAGATTGCCGCAGATTAATCTTCAGTCTTTAGTCTTTCTTCTTCGTGCCTTCGCTTTCCTTCGCGCCTTCGTGGCTCTATTTTCATAGCAGGGAATGAAAGCACGATCAGGATGGGCGTGGAAGAAAGATTCGTGATCACAATAAAAAAGCCCTCGCGTCTCAAGGACGGAGGACTTCCGCGGTGCCACCTTGGTTGACGACGCGAGGATTGTCACGCCGCCCACTCTGGGCTGTAACGGGCTTACCCGGACTGGCCTGGGTTCAGTGTTCAGTAGCCATGGGCGAATTCTCTCTCGATACCTGAAAACTGAACACTACAAAGCCGCAAACGGCGATGTCCAAGTGTTCAGTTTTCAGTCGATAGGCGAAGATGCCTGTATCACGACTGAACACTGACTTCAGCCAGTCGACTCACCGGCGACCTTCGGCAGGGCGTGTCGGGCGGGGCTTGCAGCCGGTGACCCCGCTTCTCTTGCGAGCGTTTCCTGCCTACTCCTCCGGATCGCTGTCTTTGAGGATGAAGTTGTAGCTGCATTGTACCCAGACCAGGTGGATTTGTCAACAACGCGTATCTCTTTAGTTTCCGCTAAAAAGAGGGCAAGTGGTAGCGACTTGATGGCGACATCAAGCTGAGCACATTAACAAAACGATTGAGAAGAGGCGAGAAAAGGGTGAAAAGAGAGGTTAAATCTGGCGTTTT
>JALWDV010000605.1 GCA_027036755.1 Anaerolineae bacterium | reverse complement strand
GACGAGGACACGGATTGACACGGCCTTCGGTCACAGATTTTTTGAATTATCCGTGTTTTTCTGTGTTCATCCGTGTTCTATTTTCAAAGCAGTCGCCATTTAGATCACGCCTGCTGTTCGGGCGGCGGCGTTTCATCCCCCGCATCATTCATTTTGGTTTCCGGGCTTTCGGGCGTTTCGATGGGCGCATCCGGGCCCGGGGCGGCTTCCGTTTGCTCTGCCGCCGCTTCATCGTCGGCGTCGTCGACATCCTCCGATTCATCCAGAGCGATGATGGGCGGCTCGGTGGGCAGGATGGGGGTGACCACCGAGAGGATGTCCTCGACGATCTCATCCTGGGGCGCTTCCTGTTGTGGGGGCTCTTCGGATGCGGGCTCCCGCAGTTGGGGCGGCCCGGGTTCCTCCTGCTCTGCGGTTTCGTCGGAGGCGAGCAGGCGCATTTGGGATGACGCGTCCAGTGTGAGCGCGCGTCCGTAAACCTGGGAGAGCAGCCCCACCTGCTCCAGCGGCATCTTTCGCCGCAAGGGCGTTTCGGAAGCGCTCCACAATTCTCGCAACGCGGGATAATCCCATTCTGCGGTGATGACGCCTTCGGCCTGGGCGCTGCCCAGTTCGGTCATCACGCCCGTGAACCGGGGGGTGAAATCCAGCGGCGCGAAGATGGCGCTCTTTCCCATATACACAGGCTCATCGGCTCCGGCAAAGGGATCGGGCCCCACCAGAAAGCTGACCAGGCCATAGAGCTGATTTTCCTGGCATCGAGCCAGAGCGCCCTGGCGGATTTTGTGATACGTGGCCGGGCGTTTGGTGGCGGCGATGGTGATCAGCATGTCCGCGCCCTGGTAAGCCAGCACCCGGGCCGGTTCAGGATACAGCGCCTCGTGGCCGAACATGAGGCCGACGCGGCCCACGGGCGTATCGATGACCTGCCAGCCCGCGCCTGGCTGGGCTATATCCAGTGTGTCGGGGCTGGGGATGACCTGCTCCTGCTTGCCCAAAAGGCTGCCATCGGGCCCAAAAACGTACGAGGCGCTACGGATCGAGGCGCTTTCGACGTCATAAGTGTAAAGACTCCCGGCCACTATGGTCATTTCATATTGTCTCGCCAGATCCGAAAAGACGCTGACATAAACGTCGTGCAGCGATTCCGGCATCTGGGAAAGCGTTAATCGCAATGATTTCTGCAAATCTGCGCGCACGACATTGGCGGCGCCACCCGCCAACATGCCCTTCAATTTTGGCAGCAAGCCGGTTTTGGGCGTTGCCGCCTCCTTTAGCAATGCGTTGCGCCAGCCCGGAAACATGGGAATGCCGACGGCCAATCCACTCAATTCCGGGAAAACGGCCAGATTGCCGCCTTTGGTCTTGGCGATGCGTAGAAAACGATGATAGTACGCCAGGAGTTCGTCCAGCGATTTTGTCACCAAAAGTTTATGTTGGATGACTGCGGCGATTGGTTTATCCATAAAAAACTACTCTCAACCTCGCGTTAAAGAGAAATCGTGTGTAACTGCTAACGTAGCCCTGTTCACCCGACACGGACAGAAGGAAACAAGGAACAAATCTTTTTTGAATGACTTCGCGTCTTCGTTTCCGTCGTGTCTTCGTGGCAAAAGAGGACGATTGGGACCAACTACCTTAGCAGTTACAATCGTGTGATTGCTGCCTGATTGTAACATAATCGCCGAAAAATGGATAAGACGATTCATGCGAACCGGGCTATCGACGCCTCTTCCAAATTCGATTTGGACAAGTGTTCACTCTTGTACTATAATTCATTAGCTTTTGATTTTGCCAGCCACAACGTTTGGGTTTGCGATTGACTGCATGGAAGGCTGTTAAGTTGGCCATCGATCTCCCCATGATCATACATCACCGTTTCCCCAACCTTTTCACTTATCACCAGGGAGGCACAAAAATGAAGGAAAATCCAACGTCAACAATTAGCCGCTATCAGGGGCGTCGTGCAAAAATAGCCCTTGCTGTGGTTCTGATTTTTGCATTTGCACTGACGCTGACCGCTTTTGGCGCGCAGGCTGTTATGGCCAATAATAGCGCCAATGAGACGAACCTGGGGCTGTTCCAGGCCAGTGACGGCTGCATCGACGGCTATGTTTTCGGCGTCGTCAACGGCGGCGATTACGGCCTGGCTGGCTGGGATGTCCACACCCAGTTCCAGGATGGCTCCGGCCCGGTTTATGACACGACCACTGACGGCAACGGTTATTACAAATTCGAAAACCTGCCGGTAGGCGTCTACAAGGTCTGGATTGATATTCCCACGGGCTGGGTGCTTTACAATGGCATGTCCAACCCGGTGGAGAATGTCACCACCACGAGCGGCGCTTGCGTCAGTGTTCTGTTCAAGGTTCGGCAGGGCGGCACGCCCACGCCCGGCACCCCCGAACCGGCCACGCGCATCGATGGTTATGTATATGAGGAGGATTGCGAGGGCGTCCACGCTTATGAGGGCGCGCTGTTACAGGTCTGGGCCAGCTCCCTTTCCGATCAACTGGGCACCAAGCTGCAGGATCGATACAGCGACGCCTCTGGTTACTTCAACTTCCATATCCTGCCAAATGACCTGAAGGATTATCTCCATGTGCTCTTGACGGTTCCCAGCGATATGGAGGTGATCAGCACCATTGCGCCCGAGGGCGTCGTGGTTGCGCCCGATCACATCCGTTTCGATTTCCCTGGCATTGAATCGCTGTCAGGCAATCAGTTCATCCTGCGCAAGAAGGACCTCGTCTGCGGCACCGTCACGCCCACGCCCACGGCCACCCTCACGCCCACGGCAACCCCTTACAAACTCTATCTGCCCATCATCCTCACCCGTCCGCCTATGTGCGAGGTTGGCTACATCTACGTGAATGTCTGGGGCAAGGATTATCACATTCCTCTGCAGGATGTGCCCTATGTTTACACGCTCCGACCTCTGCCCTGGCAGCATCCCACCACCTTCTACTTGCGGGAATACACGGGCGCGCCGCCCCTCTGGACGCAATACGATCCGTTCTATCATAAGCAGGAGGGCGGCAATGAGTTCACCTATCCTGGCGGCCGCTCGGGCGAAGAGTTCACGCTGTATGTGAAGACCGAGTGCGGCGAGGTTGCCATCATGTCCAATATCGATGATCCCACGCCTACGCCCCCGCCCACCGTCGAGCCCATCGGCACGCCCACCGCTGGCTGGATCTCCCTGGCCGAGCGAAATTTCGATAATGGCGCTCTGGGCCAGGCCGAACGCTCTGGCAATCCCACCTGGGGCGTGACCTCTTGCCAGGCGGATAGCGTGCCCAACAGCGCCTGGCCTGCGGCCTGGGGCCGGGCCGCGGCCGAACCCTGCGTAGACAATTATCCGGATAACGCTGAATCGTGGCTGGTTTTGGGCCCCTTTAACCTGACCAACGCGGCTCAGGCCGAGGTCAGTTTCGATTATATCCTGAAGACGGAGAAAGATCATGACTGGTTCGGCTGGTACGCCTCGACCGATGGCCGGAGCTTTTACGGCATTCGCAAGAGCGGCGATTCCCATGGCTGGGATTCCGGCGTCTTCGATCTGAGCAACTTCATCGGCAAATCCGAGGTGTGGATCGCGTTCGTCTTCACCAGCGACGGCAACGGGATCACCGATGACGGCGTTTTCCTTGATAACGTGCTGGTTCGCAAGTATGTGGATGGCCGTCCTCCCCGTTCTATCGAGCCTCGCGTGATGGCTCCCGAGAAGGGCGTCGCCCTGGAGTCCGCACATCTCATTCGTCGTTAGCCCCGCGCTTTCTTTCTCCAGACCGGTGGGGGCGTCGTACGTTCGTCGCCCCCACTTCTTCTTTTTATTCCACCTCCCATTTTCGAAGCTCCAGCAATGACCTACGCTCCCTACACCGGAAAATCCGATAAGACGCCGCTGCGCCGCACCGAGCGGGAATGGCGGCAGGAAATCATCACAGTTTGCAGATTGATGTGGGAAAAGGACTACATCGCAGCGGGCGATGGCAACGTCAGCGTGCGCCTGGGCGATGATCGCTTTCTGGTGACGCCCAGCGGATTTTCCAAGGGCTTTCTGAAACCGGAGCAACTGGTGATTATCGACTGGGACGCCAATGTGATCGGACCGCTCTATGGCGATAATCGCAATCTGCGCCCCTCCAGCGAGATTTTGCTCCATCTCGAAGTCTACCGCCGCCGCCCGGACGTGGTCAGCGTGGTTCATGCGCACCCGCCCATGGCTGTGGCTCTTTCCATCGCGGGCGTTTCGTTGGCCAAGTGCATCCTGCCCGAGGTGGTGGCCACCATGGGGTTGATTCCCACAACTCGCTACGCCACTCCCTCCTCCATCGAGGGAGCGGAGGTTATCGCCGGCGTCATCGAGCATTACGACGCGCTCATCCTGCAACGGCATGGCAGCGTCACTGTGGGGGATACGCCCTGGGACGCTTATCTCAAGTTGGAAAAGGTGGAGCACACCGCGATCATCACCAAGACCCTGGCCGAGCTAAACCGCTTGAACCCCATGCCGCCCGAGGAGGTGGCCAAGCTGGTGGCCCGCCGCGAGGCCAGCGGCGCACTCCCCGCGGCCCAGGCCAAAGACCTGTGCGATTCATGCAACGTCTGCGCCTTCTCGCACAAAAAGACGTAAGCGGCTGCACCGCATCCCCAAAAACAAAGCGCGACCTCGATGGCCGCGCTTTGTTCGTATGGCCCCCCCGCCCCCCGATACTCGCCGCGCTCGTGTTCGGGGGAGAGAGATGACCATCTGCCCGACAGATTTGCAAGCCAGCGGGCTCCTCCCCCTGCAAGGCGGCAGTCGCTCTTTCAGGCGCGGAAGTCGTCCCGCGCGTCGTAGTGCAGCCGCTGATAAAAGAGGTGGGATGCGAATTGCTCCCACTTCCCGCAATCCGAGATTTTGATGCGCCCGTGCTCTTCGACGCCCTTGCGGATGCGGGCCCGAAATGTCTCTTCGTCATAGTCGTGACGGGCCGCGCCCAGGATAACGAATTGTTCGGGAAGCAGATCGTTGCAAAACAGCGCGAAAAGCGAGGGGGCCAGCTTGCGATAGGAGAGATCGCCCGACGCGCCGAAGATGACGATGCTGAAGGGCGGGGCCTGGTGGATGGCCGCCAGGTCATGCGGCTGTTGTTTGGACATGATTCACCGGCTCAGGGGGCGATGGTTTGCACCCGTTGTTGGATGGCGTCCAACAATTTGTGGAAGTCATCGGCAAAGGCTTTGACGCCCGCGGTTTGCAGATCCGCCGTGATCTTCTCGAAATCGATCCCCAGCCGGGCCAGCGCGGCGATCTGCGCCCGTGCTTCTTCCACATCCCCATCCACCGTGCGGGCCAGCCTGGCGTGATCCAGCGCGGCCTCGATGGTTTTCAGGGGCAGGGTGTTCACGGTGTGCGGTCCGATGAGGTTCTCGACATAAAGCATATCGAAGTAAGCGGGATTCTTGGTGCTGGTGCTGGCCCACAAGGGGCGCTGCACCTGCGCGCCCTTATCCGCCAGGGCCTGCCAGCGCTGGCCGGCAAAGACCTCCTGGAAGCGGGCGTAGGCCAGTTTTGCGTTGGCGATGGCGATCTTGCCCTGCAATGCGGTCTCGCCAACCGCGGCCAGGGCTTTATCCACCTGGGTGTCGATGCGACTGACGAAGAAGGACGCGACCGAGGCGACATGGCTCACATCCTCGCCCGCCGCGGCTCGCAGCTCCAGGCCCTCGATGTAGGCGAAGGCCACGGCCTCGTAATCGGCCAGCGAGAACATGAGGGTGGCGTTGACGTTGACGCCTTCGGAGATGAGCTGGCGGATGGCGGGAATGCCCTCATCGGTGGCCGGGATCTTGATCATCAGGTTGGGGCGGTCGATGGTCCGCCACAGACGCCGGGCCTCCTGCACCGTGCCTTCGGTGTCGTAGGCCAGCTCGGGATTGACCTCGATGCTGACATAGCCATCCCCGCGGTCGCTTTCTGCGTAGAGGTCTCTCAGGGCGTCGGCCGCGGTGGTGATGTCGGCCCGAGAGAGCGCGTCGTAGATGGCGAAGGCGTCCGCGCCCTGCCGGGCCAGTTGCGCAATCTCCTTGTCATAAAGCGAGCTGCCGCTGATGGCTTTGTTGAATATGGACGGGTTGGAGGTGACGCCGCGGATGCCCAGGTCCATCAATTCGGCGAATTTGCCCGAGGCGATGATGTCGCGGCTGATGAAATCCAGCCAGACGGATTGTCCGAAATCGGTGTAGAGTTGATGCAATTTGCTCATGGGGTTTTTCTCCAGATGATTTTTGCGTGTGACTATACAGCTCACATGGCAAACCTTGAAAGTTAGAGCCGCCAACAGGCGACATGCCAAGACCGTAAAACGTCAAGCGTCAAACGTCACCCTGCTGTAACGATGTTAGCTCATTGCAGGACACATCTTTGGCGATAACAGCCTGACGTTTGACGTTTTACGCATGACGCTGGTTGGCATAAATGGCCAACGTTGCTTCGTCAGGCGTTTTTCGCGGTGGCCTGTATGGTTACTTTTGCGTTTTTCTTTTGTCGTCGCTATTGTTTTGATGTCGGGATGGGCGTTTTGGCTATCCTTGCGGACGTTGGTCATGGCGGCCCGGCTGGCAATCTTGCAGCAGGCCCAGGCCCGCTGCCCTTCCGGCGGCGTTATCCAGCAGCCACAGCAGACAGCCTGTCTCGGGCTGCACCAACGAGGCGGGCAGGGGCGGATCGCCGCCATCCGCGTGGAAGATGGTCGTCAGCGCCGGGCCTTTTTGCTGACCCTCCACCAGAAAGATGACATGCGCGGCGTGATTCAGCACGGGCAGCGTGAGGGTGACGCGCTGATGGGGCGGCGCGGGCGCGTGTCCCACCGTCACCCGATGCGTCTGTTCGGTCAGCGCCGATGTGCCCGGAAACAGGGATGCGGTGTGGCCGTCCGTTCCCATGCCCAGCAGGATGAGATCGAAGCGGGGCCAGGCTCCGGCCCAGAGATTGAATCCCGCCGCCAGCTCCTGCTCATACAGATAAGCCGCCTGCCAGGGCGTTTCTTCGCCGCGGATGCGATGCGTGATCGCCACCGGCAGATGCCGGAGCAGCAGGGCGTGGGCCACGCCGTAGTTGCTGTTGGGGTCTTCCGGGGGCACGCAACGCTCATCCACCCACCAGATGTGGACATGGGGCCAGGGGATGCGCGCCTGCCATTCGGGCGTGGCCAGCAGCCTGAACAGGGGCCGCGGGGTCGAGCCTCCCGAGAGCGCTATGTGGGCCTCGCCGCGGTCATCCACGGCATCGGCGGCAATGCGGGCCAGCAGCTCCGCCGCGCGCAACGGCAGGATATCGGGTTCGTGGATTTCGTACGGGACGTGATTCATGATCTGATTGCAACTACCAAAGTCTCATCACCATTTTTTGCCACGAAGACACGAAGAAGATGAAGGCGCGAAGTGTTTTTCTTTACTTTTCCCTTCGTGTCTTCGAAAAACTTCGAGCCTTCGTGGCTTTTTGAGGCTTAAATTCGAGTACGTTAGCAGTTACATCTGATTGTAGCCCGGAATGGGGAATGGGACAAGTGAAACCGCGGCGCGAGTTTGGCGTTTTGCGGGCGATTGGCTATGATGGAGAGGCCGGCCTCCGGCGAACTTTCATCCTTTGGAGCAATCGTGACGCGCATACTCATCATCGGCGCGGGAGGCTTTTTGGGAGCCATTTCCCGCTATTATGTCGCTGGCTGGGTGCAAGATCTCAGCCGTTCCGTTCATTTCCCCTACGGCACATTGGCCGTCAATCTCATCGGCAGCTTTCTGCTCGGTTTTCTGGTGCGATACGCTTTCATCCACAATGTCTTTAGCCCCGAAGTGCGATTGCTGATCTTCATCGGCTTTCTGGGGGCGTTCACCACTTTTTCCACCTTTAGCAACGAGACTTTCAACATGTTCGCTGATGGCGCTACGCTGCCTGCACTGATGAATATCGCCACCAACGTCCTTTTTGGCCTGGGAGCCGTCTGGTTGGGCCAATCCCTGGCCTTCGCCATCGGGAGTTGATACGCATGGAATTCGAAAAAAACGGTTGCCTGCTGCGGATTTTCATCGGCGAAAGCGACAGGGCTCATGGCCGCCCCCTCTACGAATGGCTGGTGGAAGAGGCCAAACGCCAGCAATTGGCCGGCGCTACGGTTTTGCGCGGGCTCATGGGCTTTGGCAGGAAGAGCCGCATTCACACCTCGCGCATTTTGCGGTTATCCAGCGATCTACCCGTGGTGGTCGAGATCGTCGATACGCGCGATCGATTGGAAGCGTATCTGGCTTCGGTGGAAGAAGAGATCTCTGAAGGTCTGGCCACCCTGGAGAAGGCGGATGTGAGATTTTATCGGTGATGGCGGGGAGTTATCCAGCTTGCATGTGACGCCGCACGCGTTGGGGGCATCGATAGGCGACGCGCGGGTGTCGTAAAACGTCAAGCGTCAAACGTCATCCTGTTGTAACGATGTCATGTCTCATTGCAGGACGCGTCTTTGGCGGTAGCCGCCTGACGTTTGACAGCTTGCCCTGAGCGAAGCCGAAGGGTTTCACGCATGACGCGGGTTGGCGCAAAAGGCCAACATTGCTTCGTGGGACGTTTTCTCGCCGCGGCCTGTATCTGCACCACAAAAAAAGGCCCTGGTCGATGACCAAGGCCTGTGGCGCCCCCAAGGGGATTCGAACCCCTGTCTTCAGCTTGAAAGGCTGACATCCTAGTCCCCTAGACGATGGGGGCCCGTTCAACAGCAGTCATTCTAGCAAAAAACGTCGTTATTGGCAAATTTGATCAGCAATTTCAAATTTGGCCTGACGACACCCCCTCTCGGCCTCCTCCCGCTTCGGCCGCCGCCTTGCTGGAGGAGGAGCTGCTGGCTTGCCGTACAAATTTGCTTGCCAACGACTCCCTCCCCCGAACACGAG